>JAGHUU010000077.1 GCA_018064695.1 Candidatus Blautia equi
CCGGAGAAAGTGATTCAGGGGTGAGCAGGCATTTTTGCGAAGCAAAACTTTACATATGCCTGCGAAGTTACTGTTTGCTGGCTTGCCAGTGAACAGTAACAAAAGATCAGATATCTACTTCAAACTGTACCGTCTGGTTGTAGATATCGAGGGCCATCTGCATTTCCATGATGCTGACGGAAATGCGCTCATACTCCTGTTTGATCAGGTCCAGGTCATAATTGATATAGCGATATTCCGGAACAGCATTTTTTCCACCAAAGGCCGGAAGCGCCTCACGGACCTTTGGGAGCTGTTTGCGCATGTGATCCAGAAGGAGCTTGCGCTTGTTCAGCTGCGCCATGCGGATCAGGATCGTGTCCACGCTCATTTCCTCATTGCCCACCTGCACTCTGGCAGTAGCGTTGGAGAGATTCAGCGCGTGCTTGATCACTGCGATCTTTTTGTCAATTTCCTCAATGGTGGCTGCCACTTCAGCGTAATCATATTCCGGGATGACCGGCTCCTCGTTCAGGGCTGCCACGTAGGTGATGGAAGTGCTCTCCTTGTTCACCCAGAATTCTTTGTCTTCCTCAAGGCTCTTAAGGATTTTATTTGCATAGGCGGATGTCATTTTTTTCATGTCTCATGTCCTCCATATTTTCTTAAAAAGTTGATTCTCAGGATTCAGTATAACATAAAGATAGAAATACGTCATTCAACTGCAGGTTAAATAAAGATTTCCAAAAAGAAACATCCCCGTCAATGACGAGGATGTCTTCAATACTGCTGTGCAGTAATCTGCTCAGGATGATAAGGTTGTCGAGACTCGGCAGGGATTTGCCGGAGAGCCATTTGTAGATGGCCTGTGGATTTTCAAAACCCATGACTGTCTGCACATCTCTCACGGTGTAACCGTGCTCTGCGAGCATTTTTTTGATCTGTCTGCCTGTCTCGGTTTGCTGGATTGATAAGTACATTGGTTTCATTCTGCACCTCCGCAATCTTCCGCAATTTCCGGAACCAAAACTATTTAACTGTCAGAATTTCATTATAACAATTCTATAGAAAAAATCAACAGAAAATATCACTCTGCCCTGCTTCCTGTCCGCCGCTATTCTTTACTAATGATAAACATCATAGTATAATCAGAAATATAATCTCATCAGATTTTTTGTGCCTGTGCAAGGTGTAGAAAGGAGAAAAATATGCCAGCATTATACTGTAAAAACTACGAGATCAGCTTCGCTGACGGCGGAGTCTTTATTCAGAAAGCCGGTAAGACTATATATTTTAATAAAAGACCGGTTTATGTCTCAGTAAAAACCATCGGTGCCATCAGCATCTTCCGTGATGTGCCGTATGAGACCTGCGAGGAAAATACAGAGGGTGTATCTGCCCAGGCGGCTTTTACCTCAGAAAACGGTTCCGAGTTCCTGGTTAAAGACCAATATCAGGTACTTGAAGAGGATATAGTAGTAAAAAGAACAGTAGAGGTTCTGAAAAAAGGGGCAAAGGATCTGGGCTTCCAGACTAAGATCGGCTTCTGGATGAGCGCTTCTGAAAATATGGAAGACTACAACTACTTCTCACCTGGCGAGTGGTATAAACACAACGAATATGCTTCTCCTATAGCGCAGGGTCAGCAGAACGATGCCAGCTACTACTGGAGAAAAGAGACCTACTCCGGTCTTCCTATGTTTGCCATGCAGAATATTGCATCCGGCGAGACCATCTGTCTTTCCAGAACCAACGCTGACGTAAAACTGGGTTCCGTGGACCGCATTGCCAGCGAAAACTATGTAGATCCCAAAGCAACCATCGGCGCCCTGGGTATCAGCCAGCCAAAGCCGGAGGCGCTCCTTTATACCTACTACAACGCGGACATCAGAATGCCGATCAATGCTGAGACCGACGGCCTGTCCATCGACTACATCTACCCGGGTGCAAACGGCGAGATTCCTGCCCATGCAAAAGGTCCTGTTGAGGGCAAAGTTCCTATGAGTCTGATGCGTGTGAACCATCCAATTGAGCCGGGCTTCCCTCATGAATACTCCGTATCCATCTATCTGGGCAATTACGAAACCTTCCAGAGCATGATGAAGGACACCTGGCGCCATGTCTATGTGCGCATGAAAGACGATCTGGCTGACTTAAGCAATGAGATCCTTTTTCACAACAATATGAAGCTCCTCACAGAGGTAACAAATGAATACGCCCCGGGCGTTTTCGGCACACCGTTTGCAGCCCAGCTGCCGCAGTTTGATCCGAACTCCACCTCCTCTGAAATCGGCTTTGTAGGCCAGCAGACCGGTATCGGCTACCAGCTGATCCGCTGGGGAACCATGGAGAATAATGAGGAGGCAGTTCTTAAGGGAAAAGGCATTGTGGATTTCTGGGTTAAGAAGACCATGACCGACACAGGCTGTCCTAAGGTCTGGTATCAGATGGCCATGGATCAGTTTGAGCCGCAGCCACAGTGGATCCGCGAGATCGGCGACGGTCTGGAGGGTATTCTGGATGCCTATGTTTACCTCCACAACCAGGGCGAAGAACAGCCGGAATGGCTGGATTACTGCGAGAAGACCGCCGACTGGCTGGTACAGAACCAGAACGAGGACGGCAGCTATTATCGCTCCTACAACTACGACGGAACCATGTGCATGGATTCCAAAGCCAACACCCCAAGCGTGATCCGTTTCCTCATTGAAATGTATTTCGTCCTTGGCAAACCTGAGTATAAGACCGCAGCCATCAAAGCCGGCGACTGGACATACGACAATCTCTACCTGAATATGGAATACCGCGGCGGCACCTGCGACAACATGGATATTCAGGACAAGGAGGCCGGCATTTACGCCATGTTTGCATTTCTGTCCCTCTATGATCTCACAGAGGAGGATTGCTGGGTGGAAGCCTGCAAGGGTGCGGCTGACTATGTGGAGACCTTTACTTATATCTGGAACTTCCCTGTAACTACTCCATATCCTGCTATGCCGTTCAACAAAAATCACATCAGCGGACAGAGCCACATCACCGTAGGTCCCGGAAGTGCAGATGTATATATGGCATGTGGAAGTTATGTATATTACAGACTGTATCTGATTACCGGTGATGAGCATTACCTTGACTATGCCGAGTTCATCCACCTGAACTCCAAGCAGGCAAACGATGTGGACGGCAGCTTTGGCTACGCTATTCCGGGTCTGGTGCATGAGAGCGGTTTCTTCTGCGAGCAGCTCTACCGCGGCAACTACCACTGGCTGCCATGGTGCACCTTTGTGGAAGTAGATCCTGTATCCCGCATGGTGGATACCTTTGGCGTTTATGAGATCGCCGACGCCGAGAAGCTTCCGCTGGAAGAAAGACTGGAAAGAAATAAGATCTACAAGAACTGGTATCGCAAATAAATTCTGTGAGGTGACAGACTTATGCTTAGAAGTGAAAAAGCGCGGCAAGCGGCTCCGGAGATGGATCCGCTGCGCATGGGAATGGGCTGGAAGGTTCCTGATCTCTCCAAACCGCAGATCATGGTGGAAAGCTCCTACGGCGACAGCCACCCGGGCTCCGCACATCTGAATCTCTTTGTGGAAGAGGCAGTGAAAGGTGTGGATGAAAACGGCGGAAAAGCTGCCAGATATTATGCCACCGACATGTGCGATGGTATTGCCCAGGGACATGACGGCATCAATTATTCCCTGGCACACCGCGATGCCATTGTGAACCTCATCGAGGCTCAGGCCAATGCCACTGTCTTTGACGGAGGTGTGTTTATTGCCAGCTGTGACAAATCTCTTCCTGCTATGCTCATGAGCATCGGCCGCATGAAGGAGATGTCCGCCATTGTGATGACAGGTGGCGTCATGGAGGCCCACTCCCTCCCGGAAAAATATATTGTGAATGACCCAAGCTGTAAGATCAACGAGCTCCTGACTCTGGAGCAGATCGGAAAATTTGATGCCATGGAAAAGACCGGCGTCATCCCTAACGAACAGCTGGATTACTATAAACAGCACGCATGCCCCGGCTGCGGCGCCTGCTCCTTTATGGGAACCGCATCCACCATGCAGATCATGGCCGAGGCCCTGGGACTGATGCTTCCGGGAACCGCCCTCATGCCATCTACAGCACCTGAGTTAAAGCAGGCTGCCTTTGATGCCGGCAAACAGCTTATGACCCTTGTGGACAAAGGTATCACCGCTGCCGACATTGTCACCATGAAGAGCTTTGAGAATGCCATCATGGTACACGCAGCCATCTCCGGCTCCACCAATGCCACCATGCATATCCCGGCCATCGCCCATGAATTTGGTTTTGAGATTGATGCCGAGACCTTTGACCGCATGCACCGCGGTGCCCACTACCTGCTGAACATTCGCCCATCCGGCGACTGGCCGGCCCAGTATTTCTACTATGCCGGCGGCGTACCGCGCGTGATGGAGGAGATCAAGAGCATGCTGCACCTGGATGTTATGACTGTCACAGGAAAGACTCTGGGGGAAAACCTGGAAGACCTGAAAAAGTCCGGCTTCTACGAGCACTGCGAGAAAATCCTCCGGGAAAAATCCCGCCTGATCGGAAAAGAGATCACCCGGGAGGACATCATCCACTCCTTCGACAATGCCAAGGGAACCGACGGCAGCATTGCTATCCTTAAGGGCAACCTGGCACCGGAAGGCTGTGTTATCAAGCATACGGCATGTCCTGCAAACATGTTTAAAGCCACATTAAATGCAAAACCGTTTGACAGCGAGGAGGCGTGCATCGCCGCCGTGCTCCACGGGGAAGTGAAACCGGGCGACGCCATCTTCATCCGCTATGAAGGCCCACGCGGCACCGGCATGCCGGAGATGTTCTACACCGGCGAAGCAATCTGCGCTGACCCTGTGCTGGCTTCCAGCATTGCCCTTATCACCGACGGCCGTTTCTCCGGCGCTTCCCGCGGTCCTGTTATTGGACATGTTTGTCCGGAAGCTGCAGCAGGCGGCCCTATTGCCCTGGTGGAGGAAGGCGACCTCATAGAACTGGATGTGGAAAAACGTTATATCGCCATCGTGGGCGTGAAAGGGGAAAGAAAAACTCCTGAGGAGATTGATGCCATCCTGGCAGAGAGAAGAGCGAACTGGAAAGGCTTTGAGAGCAAATACAAACGCGGTCTTCTGAAACTTTATGCTCAGCATGCGGTAAGTTCCATGAAGGGTGCATATATGGAATGATACTTGATCGGAATAATGGGCATATCCGCAAATATTGCCGTGTATTTCCTTTATATTGCATAGCCTGACTTTTGCAGACACTCTATAATCATAGGCATGAAAAAAGCACCCGTACAGGTGCTACTACGAATAAGGAGGTTCTCATTATGAGAAAATTAAAACTGTTCCTGACAACCGCTCTCACAGCGCTTGCCCTGGCTGTTCTTCCTGCATCTGCCCCTGTTATGGCGGAGGAAGCAGAAGTGACTTCTATCAAAGACGCCTTTGCAGAGCACGGCATGAAGGCCGGTACCTGCCTGTCCCCTTTCATGATCAGCAATCCACAGTTTTCTGATCTGATCGCAGAGCAGTTCAACAGCGTGACCATGGAAAATGCCATGAAACCTGACTATATCTTTGACAAGAATGCAAGTATCACCGCCGGATACCCGGTTGTAGAATTCAACCAGGATGCCCTGAACATGATGGAGTGGGCAAAAGAGCATGACTTTGCACTTCGCGGACACACTCTTGTATGGTACAGCCAGACTCCTGACTGGATCTTCCATGAGGAGTTCAACAGCGCAAAACCACTGGTAACCGCAGATGTTATGTTAGACCGTATGGACCACTATATCAGCCAGATCTTCTCCATCCTTGAGGAGAAAGGCTACGCAGATCTCTTCTACGCATACGATATCGTAAACGAGGGTGTTGAAGATAACGGAAGCCTGCGCGAGTGCCTCTGGAAACAGACCATCGGCGATGACTATATCTGGTACGCATTCTACTATGCAAACAAATATGCACCTGAGAACATCGACCTTTACTACAACGATTACAATGAGCAGTTTAAATACAACGGCCTGATCAAAATGGTTGAGACTCTGAAGGATGAGGATGGAAATTACCTCATCGACGGTATCGGTCTTCAGGGACATCTCTATACCAAGGATGATCTGAATACCTACTTCCGTGCTATGGATGCTTTAGCAGCTACCGGCCTGAAGCTTCAGATCACCGAGCTGGACGTTTCCCTTGGAACCTGGCAGAACATCGACGAGGCTACCGAGGAGACCCTTGGTGCACAGAAAGATTTCTATGAGAAGCTGATCAGCGGCATCATGGAGCGCGTGGACAGCGGAAAAGTGGATATGGAAGCACTTACCTTCTGGGGATTTGCAGATTTCCTCTCCTGGAGAGGCGACAGAAGCCCACTTCTTTATGATAAAGATCTTGCAGCAAAACCTGCATTTTATGGTGTAATTGAAGGCGCTAAATAAAATAAAAATAACCCGCCGGGAGCAATGATATGCTCCGGCGGGTCTTTTTTTATGTTCATTCCAATCCAATACCTTCATCCAGTCCCAGCATGATGTTCATGTTCTGAACGGCTGCGCCGGAAGCACCTTTTCCCAGGTTATCAAAGAGGGCGGTGACGGTGGTCTGTCCTTCGTGACCGCAGACTGCGATCTCCAGACGGTTGGTGCCTGCAAGGGTGTTTGCGTAGATGGTCGGGCGGGCTGCTTCATATGGAAGAACTTTTACGAAGTGCTCGTCAGCGTAGTACTCCTGCAGTCTGGTGCAGATCTCTTCAGCGGTAGGCTGGCCGTTTAACAGGCGGTTCTGCAGCATGATGGTGCTTGCCATTCCTTTGTAATAGTCATCTACAACAGGAAGGAAAACAGGTGCCTGGGTAAGACCGGTCATTTTGGTCATCTCAGGTACGTGTTTATGATTCAGGGTGAGACCGTAGATACCAGGTGCGGAGAGCTTCTCAGGTCTGCCTTCTGCCTCGTAGTCAGCGATCATTTTTTTGCCGCCGCCGGAGTAGCCGGTGAGGGAGAAACAGGTTACCGGGTAGTCGGCCGGAAGAATGCCCATGCGAACCAGTGGTGCGGTAACAGAGATGAGACCGGTTGCGTGGCAGCCAGGGTTTGCAATGCGTTTGCCGTTACGGATGGCTTCACGCTGCTCTTTGGATAATTCCGGGAAACCGTATACCCAGTTCGGGTTGGTTCTGTGTGCGGTGGAGGCGTCGATGACGCGAACGTCAGGATTTTCGATGAGCGATACTGCCTCTATAGCGCCTGCATCCGGGAGACACAGAAAGACGATGTCTGCACTGTTCAGGAATTTTTTGCGCTCCTCCATGTCATGGCGTTTGTCCTCGTCGATGCGGAGCAGTTCCAGGTCCTCACGGGCACCGATTCTCTCATAGATCTGAAGTCCGGTGGTTCCGCTCTGACCGTCAATATATACTTTCTTTTTCATATCCTTGTCCTGCTTTCTGAAAATTCATTTTTATATACTATCACAATTTTCTTTCAGGTGGAATAGAAGATTTTCCATGTTTCTGCCCGCTTTTTTACAGAATAAAATATTGTTATAATGAAGAGAGAAATAAGTTGTATTGTGTCGATGTTTGGTATATACCGTAAATGGATGCCCACGCGGTGTGGGTTCCCTGACCTATGCGGTGAAAGCAGATGCCGGGAAAGCATATGAACATGTTTCCTATAAAGAGATGCTGGAGGGCAGAGCACGTAGTGAAAGCGATAGAGTCATATTTGTAAGAAAGAAGGCAATACTATGAACAGGAATCTCAGAAAAGATGCGGAGTTCATTGCCCGGGGAGCCATTGCGGCGGTCAGCCCGGAGGCGGCAGTAAAAAGAGCACTTGCCGGTAAGAAATTCAGTGGGGACCTCTATCTGGTTTCCGTGGGAAAAGCAGCCTGGAAAATGGCGGAAGTGGCAGTTTCCGCATTGGAGAAGCCGCTTAAGAAGGGCATCGTCGTGACGAAATATGATCATGTGGAGCATCCGATCCCCGGTGTGGAATGCTATGAGGCGGGACATCCGGTGCCGGATAAGAATACCTTCCTTGGCACGCAGGCAGTGCTGGATCTGACGGGGAATCTCTGTGAGGAAGATACGGTGCTGTTTCTTCTTTCCGGAGGCGGCAGTGCCCTGTTTGAAAAGCCCATGGTGAGCGGGGCAGAGCTGCAGGATATCACCGGACAGCTTCTGGCCAGCGGGGCGGATATTGTGGAGATGAATACGATCCGAAAACGTCTTTCCATGGTGAAGGGAGGAAGATTTGCGAAGTGGTGCGCGCCGGCCCATGTGGAGACCATTGTGCTCTCCGATATTCTGGGGGATCCGCTGGATATGATCGCCTCCGGTCCGGCTGCCTCGGATGGATCCACCTGTGAAGATGCCCTTCGCATAGCGGAAAAATATAAACTGAACCTGAGTGAAAGAGCCAGGGAGCTGCTCCGTCAGGAGACGCCCAAGGCGCTGGATAATGTCACCACACAGATCATCGGAAGTGTCCGTGAGCTCTGCCGCGCCGCAGCAGACTATGCCCGGGAGCTGGGCTATGAGCCGATATTACTGACAGACCATCTGGACTGTGAAGCAAGGGAAGCAGGCGCATTTCTGGCAGATGTTCTCCGCACCCATGCGGAAGACGGAAGAAAGCTTGCCTATCTGGCAGGCGGCGAGACAGTGGTGCACTTAAAAGGAAAGGGTCTGGGCGGCAGAAACCAGGAGCTGGCACTTGCAGCGGCAGAGGGAATGGCGGGAATCCCGAATGTATGCGTCATCAGCGTGGGCAGCGACGGAACCGATGGCCCTACAGATGCTGCAGGCGGTTACGCAGACGGAGATACGAAAGCCGAGCTTCAGGCAGCAGGTCTTACACCCGGCGATGTTCTTGCGGATAATGATGCGTACCATGGATTAAGGGCAGTGAACGGCCTGATCATAACAGGACCTACGGGAACAAATGTAAATGATGTGGCGATCGCACTGATAGGATAGTTTTATATAGAAATTTACGTAGAGAAATGACGAGGTGTCAGATGAGAGTATTGATGACAGGTTTTGATCCTTTTGGCGGAGAGAAAGTGAATCCGTCTTACGAAGCGGTAAAACTTCTGCCGGATCAGATCGGGAATGCTGAGATCATAAAGATAGAGATCCCTACAGAATTTACGGGCTGCAGAAGTGCAGTGGAAGAGGCGATAGAGAAGTACTGTCCGGATATCGTGATCAACGTGGGTCAGGCCGGCGGCCGCTCCACCATCACTCCGGAAAAAGTGGCAATCAACCTCATGGATGCCAGGATTCCGGACAATGCAGGAGAACAGCCGGTGGACATGCCGATCCACGAAGATGGGGAAAATGCATATTTTGCTTCTGTTCCGGTGAAAGAAATGGTGGCTGAAATAAAAGAAAACGGCATTCCGGCCAGTGTGTCCTACACAGCCGGTACATACGTGTGCAACACAGTCATGTACCATGTACAATACCTGATTCATAAGAAGTACCCAAATATCCGAGCAGGGTTTATCCACGTCCCATTCTGCCCGGAACAGGTTCTGGATAAGCCATCAGGCACACCATCCATGTCGAAAGCAGATATAGCCAGAGGGCTGGAGTGTGCAATACGGGCGTGTCTGGTTTGATAAAATCTTTTTCATTGAGCTCATTTCCAATTCTTGCTATAATAGATGGAAATGAGCTTTGTTTTTGCAATACCGGAGGTAACAGAAATGATTATTGTACTTGTTGAATACTTCTGCAAGGATAACTGCAGAGAGGATTTTTTACGCGCCCTTAAGGAGCAGAAGATCGATGCCATGTGCCAGGCGGAGGCAGGAAATCTGAAATATGATTATTCTCTTTCCGCGGACAGGGAAAATGTGCTGATCCTGAATGAGATCTGGAAGGATGCAGAGGCACTGAATCTTCACGGCAGCATGCCGCACATGAAACTGATCCCTGCTATCAAAGAAAAATACGTGGAAAAAACAGAGATCAGAAAATTCGAGGCAGCAGAACTGTAAGAGGACAATATGGATCCATTTGACATTTTAGGCATTCCCCGGAGTGCCTCCGAGGAAGAAATCAAAACCGCATATCGAAAACTGGCCAGGCGGTATCACCCCGACGGAAATGCAGATCCCGAAGCCTATGAAAAAATGCGAAGGATCAACGAGGCTTACGAGCTGATCAAGCAGATGAAGAAGAACCAGGGAGAGGATGTTGAGGACTGGGAATTCTATGATTTTTCCTACCGTAACAGTCACGGGATGGAGGAATATCAGAGAGGAAGCATCTTTCAGCGTCCCATGTTCCGGTGGATCGTGCTTCTTCTGATGATCGGAAGCATGCTGCTGACCACGTTTTTTGCAGCGTTTATGAAGGCCGGTTTTTAGGAAAGGCAGGAAAATATGAATCACGTAGGAACCAAAACGCTTGAAACAGGGCGTCTGATACTAAGAAGATACACTGTGGAGGATGCACAGCAGATGTACGACAACTGGGCATCCAGTGAGGTTGTGACAGAGTATCTCAGCTGGCCGCCTCATGCCAGTGTGGATGTAACCAGAGCACTTCTGGAAGACTGGGTGGCTAAGTATGAAGAGCCATCCACGTATAACTGGGGAATTGAATTAAAAGAGACCGGTGAACTTGTAGGAAACATCGCCGCAGTGAGACAAAATGAAAAAATCTTTTGCGCAGAGATCGGCTGGGCTATAGGAGATCGCTGGTGGGGGCAGGGAATCATGCCTGAGGCAGCACACGCGGTATTCGGCTATCTTTTTAAGGAGGCTGGCTTCCAGCGCATCGAAGCGAAACACGATATCAAAAATCCAAAATCCGGACGGGTGATGCAGAAGATCGGAATGGTCTATGAGGGAACACTCAGAAGAGGCGGATGCAACAATTCCGGCATAGATGACAGAGCCATCTACTCAATGCTGCCGGAGGAATATAAATAAAAAGGAGATTGCTATGGGAATGATGACAAGACCGACCGTGACCACCATGGCCGACGGCGGAAAATACTGGGAACATGAATATGAGAAATTCAGTCTGAAAACATTCATACCTGCCACCACCATTGACGGTCAGGTGAACAACTACACCTTCCGCGCACCGCTTCTGCTGGTGTTTGAGGAAAAACAGCAGAGCATGGAGGAAGCTATTGCATTTGCTAAAGCGAGCGGTCTTGCGGATATTGCATCCGCAGTGGATTCCAGCGTTTTCTTTATCTATCCTACAAACGAGGGTGGATGGAAAAATGCCACCGAGGAGCTGTACATTGACCTCATCGGTGAAGTGAGAATGGTTCCTGAGTATGCAGACGGAATCTCTGAAGTCACCAATTTCTTCACAAAAGAATTCCAGGGATACTTCATCCGCGGCGCAATCTTCCGCGCAGATATCTATAGCTATGGAGAGTCCGCAGATTACGTGGCAACCCATCTCCTTAAGACCCTGCAGGGTCTGTACCTCTGGGGACCGGGCGAGATCACACCTGCTATGTGCTCCATGGAGAGACTCAGCGTGGCTCCTGTGGTTGAGCGCAAAGACATCGCCGTGCTCAGCGTGGGCAATTCCGCAGCATGCAACGAGGCTTTTGCAGGATGCGAGAACCTTCTTGTAAAAGAGACAGCGGATTATAAAGCAGATTTCAAAGCATTCGTACGCAAATTTAAAATGTGGTGCGGACAGATCGATCTTGAGCCGGATTTTGAGGAGATGAACATGATCGAGGAGGCAGGATCCGTAGTGGTAAAGACTTCCGCGGACAACCTGAATTTCCCTGATCAGGCGGAGCATACCATCGGCTATTTTGCATACTACAACAAAGGCCTTATGGACAACGGTCCGGTGCCGATGCTGGTTGGTTTCCACGGAGGCGGAGATACCTCCATGTACCTCACCTTCGTGGCAGGCTGGTATGAGATCGCAAACAGATATAATTTCCTGTTCGTATCTCTGGATGACCACATGCTTGTCACCGCTACGGAGACTGTAGATCTCATTAACCATCTGAAAGAAAAATATAACGTGGATGAGAATCGCATTTATGCCGGCGGATTCTCCATGGGAAGCTGCAAGACCTGGGAGATGTTCCAGGAGTATCCGGAGATCTTTGCAGGATTTGCACCTGCCAGCGCTCTGTTCCCTGTAGCAACCAGCCCACTTTCCATGTCCCGCAGCGGCAGACTGAACAAAGAGGTTCCTGTTCCGGTATTCTATTCCGGCGGCGAGGATTCCCATCTGGCAGAGCTTCCGTTCCAGGCAGATACCTCCATGGAAAGAATCCAGTACCTGGCAGAGGTCAATAAACTGAAAACCAAATTCGATATTAAATTTGAAGATAAAGAGAACTGGGAACAGCCGATCTGGGGCAAAACCGGTGACCGCGTAGAAAAATTCTTCGACGAGACCCGCGGCAGCACCCTGACCGTCCACTACTTCGACAGCTAAGACGGCGTATGCCGAACCGCCCTTGGCAGTGTCAGCGGACAGATCCACGAATGCCGCCCTCACTCCTGCGAACAGGCCTGGAAGTTTATCTCTCAGTTTACCAGAGAATAATTAGCTCTTGGGGAAGAGGTGAGAGTTCACTTTGGGGAACTCTGGGGACGGAGTTCTGGGTTCACTTTTCAGAAAACAGGAGGAAATACAGATGAAGATCACATGGTTAGGACATGCATGCTTTAAGGTGGAAGCAGACGGATACACCGTTGTTTTTGATCCATATAAAGACGGCTCTGTTCCGGGGCTGGGAAATGTCTCCGAAACTGCCAACATGGTTCTCTGCAGCCATGAGCACGGCGACCACAGCGGAAGAGAGTGCGTGAAGATCACAGACGGCACAGCGCCATTTACTGTAACTAAAATAGAGACTTATCACGACGAGACAAAGGGAACCAAGCGCGGACCGAACACCATCCACATTCTGGATGACGGCACCTGCAAGGTGGCACATCTGGGTGACCTTGGCTGTGACCTGGAGCCTGCACAGATTGAACTTCTGAAGGACATGGATGCAGTGATGATCCCGGTAGGCGGCTTCTTTACCATCGATGCAAAACAGGCTGCAGCGCTGATAGGTGAGATCCAGCCAAAGATGGCGATCCCAATGCATTTCAGAAGTGACAAAAATATGAAAAAGAATTTCGGCTACGATGTGATTGGCACCGTATCTGAGTTTACCAGGCTTTTTGAGGACGTAAAAGTTCTGGATGAAAGTTCCGCAGACACTGCAGAAGCAGCGGCAAAGATCGTTGTACTGCAGCCGGCGAACTGATGATTGATTTACAGAAAGAAACAGGTGTAGTATGGCAAAAAATCATGATGTAATTATTGATAAAGAGAAATGTATCGGATGCGGATTATGTGCAAAGGACTGTGTTTCCGGCGCTATCCGTGTAGAAGAAGGAAAGGCAGTTGTGAACACGATGGGATGCATCGCCTGCGGACACTGCGAGGCAATCTGTCCTAAAAATGCAGTGACCATCACAGGTTTCCACGAAGAGCCTATCGAATTTGAGGAGCAGACCAGACTGGACCCTGAGACCCTTATGAAAGCCATTCAGACCAGACGTACCATCCGTGTATTTAAGGATCAGGAGGTTCCAAAGGAAGTGGTGAAACAGATCATCGAGGCCGGCAGACTGGCTCCAACCGGAGGCAACTCCCAGGATACCTTCTACGTAGTTCTGGGCTCTAAGCAGGCAGAGCTTGAAGGTCTGGCAGTGAAGCTGTTCCAGAAGATCACCCAGATGGCGAAACCAATTCTCCGATTCCTGAAGGGCATGAACATCGAAGAGCATTTCTTTTTCAAGAAAGCCCCACTGGTCATCGTCATCATGGGAAGCAAGGTAAACGCATCTCTGGCAGCAGAGAATATGGCTTTCATGGCGGAGGCCCACGGCCTTGGCGTTCTCTACAGCGGCTTTTTCACCATGTGTGTGAATCAGAACAGAAAGATCCGTGAGATCATGCGCCTGAAGAGAGGCGAAAAAGCCGTAACTACCCTGGTAATGGGTTATCCGGGTGTCAAATATCACAGAACCGTAAGACGTGAGGCTGCAAAAGTCAGAACTCTGTAAAATAAAAGAGACAGTGAGACAAGGGGACAGGGACCTGGTCCAAAACCGGACCAGGTCCCTGTCCCCTTGTCTCGCTGTTTGTAAGAATCAGACAAAGACTTCATCTTCCGTGATTCTGCAGGGAATCATGAAGACTTCAACGCCCGCTTTACGGGCGGCATTAAGGGCGGTGCCGAACTCAGGATGAGTAGCCATATTTGGGCGAACCTCCGTAATTCCGTTCATCTGGATCACGAATGCGATAGCAGCATGATAGCCATCCTTCTGCGCCTGGATCAGCTCATGCAGGTGTTTCACACCGCGCTCCGTTGGAGCATCCGGAAAATAACCGGTGCCGTCGATCTCCAGGGTACAGCCCTTCACTTCCATGAGGTATTTCTCCTTGCCTTTTTCCATATAAAAATCAATGCGGGACTGGCCGTAAGTGTATTCCGGTTTGATATAGTCAAAACCCTGCCGTGAAAGCCAGAGCCCAGCCAGCTTATTGGGCATCTGGGAGTCAATATTCACCCATCCCAGATTTTCCTTCCACACAGAAACCAGATCATACCGGGTCTTCCGTGCCGGGTTGTCCGATTCCTCCAGAATCACCGGGATGCCCGGCAGCAAAAGCTCCTTACATCTGCCGGTATTTTTCACATGAACCACTTCCTCAGCCCCATCTACTTCCACATGAGCAATAAAGCGGTTTGGCCGTCTCAGAAACTTTGCAGTTCTGGTGCGCCTGTATTTCACAGACGCTGTATCAGAGTTTTCATCTATGCGCACGCCTCTGTCATTAACACTCATAGAGTTCCTCCCGCTAAAAAATAGAATTTCATCCTGTTGACAATGGTCAGCCATCTCTATAATTATGATGGAAAAGCAGATAAAAAGAAAGACCCATTACAGTTCACACGGCACCTAATCACTTGCTGATTAGGTGACCGTAGAAAGTGATTCAGGGGTGAGCAGGCCTCTTTTGCGAAGCAAAACTTCAAATAGGCCTGTGAAGTTACTGTTTACTGGCTTGCCAGTGAACAGTAACAAAGCCCCAAAATAGGACGGCAAAAGGCCTGCTATCAGATTGCATTTCCCATGTAAATGCACTAAAATACACCTATATTGTGTTTCTAAAAAGACGATCGGGAGGATATTATGGAAAACAACAGACCAAGAGGACGTGAAAAGCAGACTACCGGACAGTCAGCCGGAGTGCATCGTCGTGGAGAAGGACTTGGAACAGGTCCTGTGGGCGGAGGCCCTAAACAGCCTGCCGGCGGCAGCGGCGGAAGACAATCCGGCGGTGGCGGAAGAAGATCCGGAGGCGGAATGAATCCACTGTTCATTATTATTGCAGCCATCGTACTGTTCTTTGGAGGCGGAGAGGGACTTTCCTCTTTCTTAGGCGGCGGCGACAGCACCCCGCAGTACAGCACACAGCAGAGCAATACCTATCAGAACAGCGGCAATAGCACACACAGCAATAACAGCAGTTCTTACAACAATAACAGCAGCACAAACCAGAGCGGCTCTTACAGCAGCAACAGCAGCTCCCACAACAATAACCAGAACACCTATAATGATTTCAACACCCAGCTGAACGACTGGCTGCACAGCATGACCCAGCAGTACAGCACTCACCAGGGTTCCGGTTCCGGAAGTACCTATTCAAACAACAGCACTTCCGGCAATACCAGTAATAGCAGCAACACCGGCAGCGGCTACACCAACTATTCCGAGAGCAGCAGTAATGCAGCAGCGGCAGACACCACAGTAGCATCCGGCACACGCAAAAAATACACCACCATCAAAGGCGGCGGCAAAGATACAAATACCATCATGGTCTACATGTGCGGTACCGACCTGGAATCCAGAAGCGGTATGGCATCCAACGACCTGCAGGAGATGGCCAATGCATCCCTTGGAAATAACGTAAACATCATCGTTTACACCGGCGGCTGCAAGAGCTGGAAGATCCGCGGCATCAGCAATCAGGTGAACCAGATCTACCAGATCGTAAACGGAAATCTCCGTACCCTGGAATCTGACATGGGCAACAAGAGCATGACAGATCCTGCAACCCTTACCGAATTTATCAAATACTGTAAAAAGAACTTTCCGGCAAACCGTAACGACCTGATCCTCTGGGATCACGGCGGCGGTTCCGTATCCGGTTACGGTTATGACGAGAAAAAAGGCTCCTACGCAGGTGCCATGAACCTCACCGGCATCAGCAAGGCTCTGAAGGATGCCGACCTTAAATTTGATTTTGTAGGTTTTGACGCATGTCTTATGGCAGGTGCTGAGACCGCAAAAGCTATCGAGCCATATGCCGATTACATGATCGCATCCGAGGAGACCGAGCCTGGTATCGGCTGGTACTACACCCCATGGCTCAATGCCCTTGCAAAAAATCCATCCATGGATACCGTAAGCATCGGCAAGAACATCATTGATAACTTCGTGGAAGACTGTGCAAGAAAGTGCCGCGGACAGCTCACCACTCTTTCCATTGTGGATCTGGCAGAGTTCAACAAGACGGTGCCTACCGCACTTAAGAAATTCTCCAGTGAGACTGCGGATCTTATCAAGAACAAGCAGTATAAACAGGTAGCTGTGGCAAGACAGGGCTCCCGTGAATTTGCAACTTCTACCCGCATCGATCAGGTAGACCTTGTGGATCTGGCAAGACGCATGAACACCAAATCCTCCGATACCCTGATCAAAGCCATCCAGGGCTGTGTGAAGTACAACCGTACTTCTTCCAATATGACAAATGCAAGCGGACTTTCCATCTATTTCCCAAATCAGAAGCTCTCTTCTGTGGACAAGGCAGTGCAGATCAACAGTGCCATTGGAATGGACGACGAGTTTAACCGCTGTATCAAAGAATATGCATCCCTCCAGCTCTCCGGACAGAGTGTGGCACAGGGAAGCGGAAACAGCTACAGCCCATACCAGACCATCTTTGGCGGCAGCTCCTATTCAGGAAGCGCCGGCAGCGATATGACGGGACAGCTTCTGGAGGCGCTCTTTGGCGGCGGAGGCAGCAGCTATGGATTCCTGGGTGGCAGAAGCATCAGCACAGAGGAGACTGTGGATTATATCCAGGCAAACCAGTTTGACCCATCCCTGCTGATCTGGCAGGAGGGCAATGACGGTATCCCTGTTATCGACCTTCCGGAAGATCAGTGGAGCCTTCTCACAGACGCTGCCATGACCATGTGGTATGATGACGGCGAAGGTTATGTGGATCTTGGCTGCGACAACCTGTTCAGCTTTGATGAGTACGGAAGACTCCAGGCAGAGACCGACAAAACCTGGCTCTCCATCAACAACCAGCCGGTAGCTTATTACTACGAAGAGACCATGGAGTACGGCGATGACTATACCATCACCGGTTATGTACCGGCCCTCTTAAACGGAACCCGCGTACAGCTGAAGCTCACCTTCGATCAGGACAATCCATACGGATACATCGCAGGCGCAGTAGTTGATTACGTAGAGGGAGAGACAGAGACCATCGCCAAGTCCGATGTGGAACTTCAGGCAGGCGACAAGCTGGATTTCCTTTGCGACTACTATGATTACGACGGAAACTATATAGACAGCTATTACCTCGGTGAACAGATGACCGTCACCGACAACATGGTGATCAGCAACGAATACGTGGGCGATGGCGGCGTATACATCAGCTACCGCTTCACAGACATCTACAACAACCAGTACTGGACAGCAGGACTTGAGTAAATAAAAAGATCCGGAAAAACATGTGAAAATGTTTTTCCGGATCTTTTATTAATGTCGTTGCTCAGTGTTACTGTAGGTTTCGCAGAAGCGGCAGGCGAAGGAGGTTTCTTCTTTGCCTGTGTAGAGGTGTGCGGTGTCTCCGATTCGGAGGGCGCGGAAGTAGGCAATTCCCTGCTCGCGTTCCTCAGTGACTACCTCGGTTACAGAGGTTGGCGCCATGGCCAGGCTGTGCCAGAGGATGAAGGGGGAGATATTCCACATATGTGCCAGCAGCACGCAGGTGACACCGAAGTGGCAGAAGAAAGTCAGCGTTTCCTCACTTTCTTTTTCCACACGGTAATATTTGCCATCTCTCACATAGCCGTGCTCCGCAAGGAGTTTATCAAAATTCTGTACTACGTCGTCGTAGACGGGAATCATATCACTGTGTCTGGATACTTCGGAATCTCTCCAGCCATCTGGGGTAGAGTATTCCGGGTGAGAAAGCCAGTATCCCGGAACAGCGTCCCATACGATGCGGTGGCGGAAGCGGTCATTCTCCGTAAATGTATCAGGATAAGCTTTCTGAAGCTCCTCCAATCCATTGATATCCAGATGCGCAGGGAATTCCTGCAGCCATGGACAGGTGGCGGCGGTGATGCCAAGCTTTTTAAGAGAATATGCAGCGGTATGCTGTGCCCGTCCAAGGGGCGACTGGAAAGCAGTGTCGATATGAAGATCTTCAATGATCTCGGATAACAGTTTGGCTTCTCTATGACCTTTCTCTGTCAGGGTATCATGCACATAGTCCGGATCCCCGTGACGAATAAATAATAATCTCATTTTTTTTCTCCTGAATTAAAAATCTCTTCACCGGAGTCACTGAAACAGTGTGCATCCGATGCTCTTATAATAAACGATCTTCTGCCGGATATCCTCCTCGGTGATATCAAAAGCCCGGGCCAGGCAGGGAATGCAGTAATATTTTGTAGTCCCCCTGTTGATCAGCTTTTTTGTGATGCCGATGTCATCGGCGGTCAGAGGCTTATGGCAGTAAAGGCAAACTTCAGCTTCGCCCATCAGAATTTCACCATCTTGCAATGGTACAGCTTACAGCTGTGGCCTGCCACGTTTACGCGATGATAATCGCGGACCTTGCCCAGCTTTTCCCCGGTGAAGACGTCCGTCATTTCCAGCCCGTAACCGCTGGCGTATGGAATACCGATGTCGGAGAAAGTGCAGAGCATTTCCTGCTCTTTTTCATACAGATTATAGTAGGCAAGGACAAATTCCTGATCGGAAAGTACCTTAAGGAATGTATATAACTGATCTTCAATAAAGCGAAGAGGCTCCACTGCGTTCTCACGGTCCTCCACCGGCTCACATACCAGACGCTTGTTTACCAGGTACGGCGGGCGGCATTCGGCATCCTGATCCATAGCCAGAAGCATTGGATTCTGCACCAGCTCTTTCATGGCAGGAGACATGGAGCGTAGATCAGCA
The DNA here is from genome assembly GCA_018064695.1 of Candidatus Blautia equi. Taxonomy (GTDB): domain Bacteria; phylum Bacillota; class Clostridia; order Lachnospirales; family Lachnospiraceae; genus Blautia_A; species Blautia_A equi. The sequence goes on from JAGHUU010000077.1 coordinate 19,310, forward strand.
CCCAGCATCAGAGGCACACCGGCCAGACACCAGAGACTGAACTGCACGCGGTACTCATCGTCTGTACACGGTTTTCCAATGGCCACATTGCCTTTGTTATACATGCCTACAGTCAGCATGTCCATGTCGTTGAAGCAGAAAGGACCGGACTGGCTGAGACGGTTTAACTGTGACTGAAAGATTCCCACAAAGGAGCGGAAGTTGTCAAAGATATCTCCGGTGGAGCGGTACATATGGGCACCCACGGAGCGCATCCAGTCCCAGCAATCTCTGTGACCCCAGTTGCAGGCAGAGAAGAGGATCTCTCTTCCGGTGGATTTAAGTGCCATGCTCATGGTGAGGTAGCGGTTCTTGCAGTCTGCATTCTCCGGGAAATTGCAGAAGTCATATTTCAGGAAATCCACGCCCCAGTCTGCAAAGGTCTGCGCATCCTGATACTCGTGGTCATAGCTGGAAGGATAACCTGCGCAGGTGAGAATACCGGAGCAGGAATACATGCCGAATTTCAGACCTTTGCTGTGGACATAGTCCGCAACAGCCTTCATGCCGTGTGGAAATTTAGCCGGATCCGGTACCAGATAGCCGTTCTCGTCGCGCTGTTTCAAAGACCAGCAGTCATCGATGACCAGATATTCATATCCGGCATCCTTATATCCATCCGAAACCATTCTGTCAGCCATCTCAAAGATGAGCTGTTCGGAGATATTCGCGCCAAATGTGTTCCAGGAATTCCATCCCATAGGTGGTGTTTTTGCAATCATCTCAGTTCCTCCTTATATGAAATTGCAGCTATATCATAACTTTGATCTGTCTCGCAGATCTTACGTATCCCGCCGTCGGCAACCACATAAGCTTCCCCGTAAACTGTTTCCTGCCCATCAATAGAGAGGAGATAGCTGCCATCCGGCAGTGCCAGAAAATGGCGGCCGTAGCTGTCGCCATAGGTGATGTCCTCAAAGAGACGCTGTCCGTCCAGCCGGAAGTCCTTCACCATCTGATAATGGGGCAGGATCTGTGTCTTTGTAAGGCCGAGACCCGTCAGGAAACGCTGATAGCCTGGATCGGAAGCCTCCCCGGGCTCCTCCGGCTGGGAATAGACTTCATCCGCACAGTTCATGGTGCCGGCACTGATGCCGATGAGGATGCCGCTGTAATTCACAAGTTTTTCCCGCAGCTGAAGCTGATGGAAATAGGCATTCTGGGTAGGCACATGACCGCCGCCAAGGAAGATCACCTGATAGGAGAGAAGTGTCTCTGAAGAAATATCAGGGGTTCTGCGATCTAAAAGGTCAAAGGCAGATACAGAGAGGGCAGCCTTTTCCACCGCATAACGGAAAAATCCGGTCATCTCATCGTTCTGTTCAAAGGCATCCGGAGATGCGGTGATCATAAGGCACCTGGCATCCTGCGGCCATAAGGCGCGGAGCTTCTCCACAAAGCCGTTCATCTCATCCAGGCCGTCCACATAGCGGCTCTGATCCAGAGGACCGGAGGGGCTGCTGGTGAGAAAAATAATTTTATGATTCATGAGAATTTCCTCTGTTTTTGTGATAGAATACTACAAGCATTGTGCCACGCGGCACATAGAAAAGCAAGAGATATCGAGAGAATAGAGACACAGGAAACAAATCACCGGACAGGAGGCTGATCTATGCAGACAGAATTCGTGATTCTTGATTTCATCCAGAATCTGCGGACACCTTTAGGGGATAAGATGATGCTGTTTTTCACCCGCCTTGGGGACCTCGGGCTCATCTGGATCCTGCTCACGCTGCTGTTGCTGATGAGAAAAGAGACAAGACGTACGGGAATGATCCTGGCGCTGGGCCTCATCATTGAGGCTGTTATCTGCAACCTCGGTCTGAAACCGCTGGTGGCCAGAACCAGACCGTTTGAGATCAATCCCACGGTGCAGCTGCTGGTTCGCATGCCCGTAGATTACTCTTTCCCATCCGGACACACGGCGGCTTCCTTTGCGGCAGCCTCAGGTCTATGGTTTGCCGGATGCAGAAAGCCTGCCGTCACAGCACTTATTTTATCCGCGCTCATCGCATTTTCCAGATTATATCTGTATGTCCATTTCCCCACGGATGTGGCAGCAGGTCTGATCCTGGGTGTGCTCTCCGGATTTGCGGCAGCACAGATCGTAAAAAGTCTGGAGAAGAATAAAAAACAGAAACATATAAAAGGAGATCAGTAACCATGCCATGTACTACCATCTTAGTTGGAAAAAAGGCCAGCCATGACGGCTCCACCATTATTTCCAGAAACGATGACGGCGGTTTTGAGGCCAAGCAGGTCCTGGTGATCAAACCGGAAAAACAGCCGGGAAAATATAAAACCGTTATTTCCCACCTCACCGTGGAGCTGCCGGATGATCCGCTGCAGTATACCTCCGTACCAAATGTGACAAAGACAAACGGTGTATGGCCTGCCTGCGGTATCAACTCTGCCAATGTAGCAATGACCGCCACAGAAACCATCACCAGCAACCCGCGTGTAGTTGGTGCGGACCCATATGTGGTCTATCAGAAAAAAGAGGGAAGAAACGGAAAGGAAGTTCCGGGCGGAATCGGAGAGGAAGATCTGCTGACACTGGTGCTTCCTTACATTAAGAGCGCCAGAGAGGGCGTACTCCGCGTAGGCGCGCTGCTGGAACAATACGGTACCTACGAGGCCAACGGAATGGCCTTCAGCGATTCCGATGAGATCTGGTGGCTGGAGACCATCGGCGGTCATCACTGGATCGCAAAACGTGTGCCGGATGACCGTGTAGTCATCATGCCAAACCAGTTTGGTATGGATCAGTTTGATTTTGAGGATGCCTATGGTGCAAAGAAAGAGCACCTCTGCTCCGCTGACCTTAAGGATTTTGTGGAAAAGAATCATCTGTACACTGGGCGTGACGACGTGTTCAACCCTCGCCTGGCCTTTGGCTCCCGCGCAGATTCCGACCATATCTATAACACCCCTCGCGCCTGGTTCATGGCCCGCTATTTTATGGAGAGAACCTATAAGTGGGATGGACCGGATGCGGATTTCACTCCGGAGAGCAACGACATTCCATGGTCTCTGGTTCCGGAGAGAAAAGTTACGGTGGAGGATGTGCGCTATCTTCTGGGATCTTATTATCAGGGAACACCTTATAATCCTTATGACAACACCTCCCCGCTTAAGGGCAAATATCGCACTATCGGCGTGCCGAACAGTGATGTATGCGGCATTCTCCAGATTCGCGGCTATATGCCGGATGCCATCAAGGGCGTGCACTGGTATTCTATGGGCGGAAGCGGCTTCACTGCATGCTTCCCGTTCTATGCCAATGTGGACGCGCTGCCCAAATATCTCAGCGGCACCACAGACACTGTTTCCACAGACAGCGCCTACTGGCAGAGCCGTCTGATCGCAGCCCTCACGGATGCCCACTACGGCAGCAATATCCTCTTTGACGAGAGATACCAGAAGGCAGTATGGAACCGGGGAACCCAGCTTCTGAACGAGTATGACGAAAAGATCCTGAAGGGGGAGGATGTGAAGCTCCTTTCGGAGGCAAACCAGAAGATTACGGATATGGTAAAGAAGGAGTCTGACAAAGCACTGGGTGCTATTCTTCGAAGCTCCTCCGAGCACATGAAGATCCGCTATCACAGAGGCGACAATTAATAAACATAGTAATAAAGGAAATGGGTTTTAAAAAGATATGCTTGATTTATTTATGACATTTTTCCGTATCGGAATACTGACCTTTGGCGGCGGTCTGACCATGCTGCCTATGCTGAAATATGAGATCGTGGAGAAAAAGAAATGGTGCAGCGAGGAACAGCTGCTGGACTGCTATGCGGTGGGACAGTGCACTCCGGGCATCATTGCAGTCAACACGGCAACCTACGTAGGATACCTGCAGAACGGCATTGCCGGCGGCATCTGGGCTACTTTTGGAATGGTAGCGCCATCTCTGCTCATTATCACTGTAGTTGCTGCTTTTCTTCGCCAGTTCATGGACAATATCTGGCTGCAGCATGCCCTCATGGGTATCCGCGGTGTGGTATGTGCCCTGATGTTCAATACAGTGATCAATCTGGCTAAGAAGAGTCTGGTCCACCCGATCTGCTATGTGATCTGCCTGGTGGCTTTTCTGCTTGCCATGTTTACAGACATTCCTACCATCCTTATTGTGGTGGCTTCCGCAGTTGCCGGAAATCTTCTGGCTAAGAAGGGAGGTCAGGCATAATGGTTGATATAATCTTGCTTCTGAAAGTATTCTGGGAATTTTTTAAGATCGGCCTTTTTGCTGTGGGCGGCGGCCCGGCTACCATCCCGTTCTTATTTGAGCTCAGCGATAAGACCGGCTGGTTCACCAACCAGGAGCTCACCAACATGATCGCAGTCAGCGAATCCACGCCCGGCCCAATCGGCCTTAACATGGCTACCTATGTAGGCTTCAGGACGCTTGGCTTCTTTGGCGGTGTGGTATCCACCTTTGGACTGGTGCTTCCAAGCATTGTAGTTATTATTCTGATCGCCAAATTTCTGGCTAACTTCAGCGAGAATAAACGCGTGAAACGCGCCTTCTGGGGAATCCGCCCGGCCGTTACCGGACTGATCCTCTCCGCAGTCATCAGCATGTGGCGTGCATCCCTGCTCATCATCAAAGACACCGGCTATGCACCGGCAACAGGCAGCATCATCGTATGTCTGGTCACCATCGTGCTCATGCAGGTGCTGCAGAAAAAGAAATTCCACCCTGCTGTATGGCTCCTCGGAGGCGCTGTTGTGGGATTGCTGTTTCGATTATAAAATAAAAGAGAGGATACTGTGCATCAGTTATCTGCACAGTATCCTCTTTTATTGTGTATATAATCCATTCAGAGATACTGCTCCGCCAGTCTTCGGATCTCTGTCTGCATGGCTTCCACCACAGACTCCGGACCGATGATGCGCACGCCCTTTCCAAGAGCGATGATCCAGCCAAGGAACGGGCCGCTGGCGATGACCTGCACATGGGTGCGGAAATGACCCTCATCCACAGGGATCAGCATGATATCCTTGCCAAAACGGTCGATGATGGTGCCTGCCAGATAGTTTTCGCAGAGCAGGGTGACGGAGACTTCCTCGCCGCCGTACATGCCGAAGAGGCCCTTGGAATACCGGGGCAGATTCATCTCCTGAAAGATTTCCTTTCCCTCTCTTTTCTCCTTTGAGACCTCCAGATTCTTCATCTTGTCCACGCGGTAATGCTTCATAATTCCGCTCTCTCCGTCAAAGCCGATGAGATAATAATTCTCATCATCCCACACAAGAGCCCAGGGGCTGATGTAATACCATGCGCCGTCGTGGCGGAATTCCTCCTCTTTTTTCACGTTCCACTGAAAATACCGGAATTTGATCTGCCGATCCTGATTGATGGCGGAATGGATCTTATCCACGCTGTAATAGATACTCTCGTTCATGGTTTTTACACGGCCGGAGAGAACCACCTGTCTGTGAAGCTGACGGGCCTCATAAACACTGACCAGAGATTCCAGTTTTTTAATGAGGTCCCTGGATTTGCGTTCGGTGATAAACTTGGAGCCCTGCACGGCATCCACCAGAAGCTTCAGCTCCGGCAGTTCAAAATCCTTGCTGAGAAGACGGTAGTAGACATTTCTTCCATCCTGCTCGCTTACGATTTCCATGCCGAAATGCCGCAGTTCTTCCAGATCTAGATAGATGGTCTTTCTATCGGCATTCACTTCATATTCATTCAGAAGCGTGATCATTTCCTGCACGGAAATACCATGCTCCTCATCTGTTTTCTCTTTTAAGATCTTTGCCAGAAACAATAGCTTCAGTTTCTGATTGTTGCCCTTTGCCATGATGAATTTCCTCCCGCTTTCCTTTCCCCCTGAAAAGCTATAAATATAAAGAGATTATACCACTTTATTACCCTGAGGTATATGTATCTGAATGCGTAATGATTTTCTTTTTCCACAGCACAGGACTATATGATATAGTAAGAAATATATTGCGCTTAATTTTTGGAGGAAATCCACATGAGATTTATTCATATATCAGATCTTCACCTGGGAAAGAACATTTACGGCGTTTCCATGATCGAGAACGGCGACCAGACAGACTGGGTGGAGCAGTTTATTAAGACAGCCGGGGAGACAGCTCCGGATGCGGTGGTGATCGCGGGAGATGTCTATGACAGAAGTTCCCCTTCCGGAGAAGCCGTGCTTTTGCTGGATCACCTGCTGACCGGGCTTTCGGAGCTTGGCATTCCGGTCCTTATGGTAGCCGGAAATCACGACTCCGGGCAGAGGCTTTCCTTTGGAAAAAATCTTCTGTCACAGAATCAGATCTATATTTCCGGTACGCTGGATAAAAAGCTTACCTCTGTGCGTATTGCTTCCAAAGACGGCAAGGATAATACCGTTTTCTGGCTGATGCCGTATTTATTCCCGGCACTGGTAAGCCAGGTTCTTGAGGATGAGACCATCCACGACTACGACACCGCGGTGCGCCGCCTTCTGGCAGCGCAGGAAATTGATTTTTCTGAGAAAAACATTCTCATTGCCCACCAGAACGTGACCGCAAACGGCGTGGAGGCCGAGCGCGGCGGCTCCGAGACCATGGTAGGCGGTGTAGGACAGATCGATTATACAGCCTTTGACGGCTTTACTTATGCTGCTCTGGGACACATCCATTCCGCATACCCTGTGGGCAGACCGGAGGTGCGCTACGCAGGTTCCCCTCTTTACTATCATTTTGATGAGCTTCGCCAGCCGGCAAAAGGACCGCTCCTGGTGGAGGTTGGTGAAGACGGCGCAGTTACCAGCACGCTTCTTCACATCCCGCCCCTTCATAAGATGCGGGAGATCAAAGATACCTATGCAAATATCAAAGAGAATCTGGAGCAGAATGAGATCAGAGAGGAATACCTCCGCGTTGTTGTCACAGATCAGAAAATTACGCCGGAGATCTCCGGCTTCCTACGGGATATCTGTGAGAGCAGGGACAGCATCCTTATGGAGCTGATCTCCGAGTATCAGGAATTCACATCCGTAGGTCATGGTGTAACCAGAGAGGAAGCGGAGGAAGCTTCTCTGGAGGAGCTCTTTACCAGATTCTTTAAAGAGCGACGAGGCGGAGAGGCACCGGACGAGAAAGAACAGGCCATTCTTCGCACAGCGGAGGAAATCCTGCAGGATCATAAAGGAGCAGATTCCAGAGAACCGCAGGAAAAAGCAGTAGACCGTCTGCTGAAATTTATTTTGGGACAGGAGGAATAAGGCATGAAACCGATACGTTTGGAAATGACCGCCTTTGGCTCTTATGCAGAGACCACGGTGATAGATTTTGACGCCTTTTCTTCCGGTCTTTACCTTATAACAGGTGACACCGGTGCGGGAAAGACCACCATCTTTGACGCCATCATGATCGCCCTCTTCGGAGAAGCCAGCGGAAAACCGGAGTCCGGAAAGAACAACGATGCAAAGCCCCGTTCTTTTGAAAAACTTCACTCCGATTACGTGGATCAGAGTGTATCCAGCAAAGTGGTTCTGGAATTTCTCCAGAACGGAAAAGTATATAAGGTCAGCCGTGAGCTGGGCTACAGAAAAGCCCGCGGCGGCGGATACGGCAGCGTGAAAACCGAATCTCACCTCTGGGAGCCGGAAAAAGACCCTCTGGAAGGTGACGGCAAGGTCACAGCCAGAATCACAGAGATCATAGGCATGGACGGCGAGAAATTCCGTAAGATCATCATGCTTGCCCAGGGAGAGTTCAAGAAATTCCTGCAGGCCAGCCCGGAGGATAAGGGAAAGATCTTAGGAGACCTTTTTGACAGCTCCGCCTATGCTTACTATCAGAACCTGCTGAACGGTGCCAGAGAAAAACTGGAGGAGATCCGCGGCGGCTACGTGCGCTCCATAGAGAGTGCCATGGAAAACTTTATCCGCCCGGAAGGCGCAGGGGAGGAATTCCTTCCCGGACACTCCGCGCTGCTGGACAGCCTGATCAGTCTTGCGGAGGAGGATAAAAAGGTCGAGACCCGCATGGAACAGGCCATGAATGAGATCCAGGAAACCATAAGGAGACTCACCCGGGAGGAGACCAGCGCTGTCAGCAACAACCAGTTTTTAAAGGAACTGGAGGACCAGCGGGCACACCTTACAGGACTTAATGAACAGCAGCAGTCCATGCAGGATCTGAAGGAACAGGTGGACGTGGTGATCCGCGCCCAGCGTTTTGTGACCCCTGTGGAGACAGAGCGCGACCGCTGTGCAAAAGAAAAAGAACAGCTGGTGAAAACCATTGACTCTCAGAAAACCGAGGAAGCAAGACAGGAACAGGAGACAGCTGCAGCCGCTGCCAGAGTGCAGGCGGACGATCCCCTGAAAAAAGAACGGGATCAGCTGAATGTTCAGATCCAGAACCTGGAAAACTCTTTTGCAGACTACCAAAAACTTGCAGCTGCCGCGAAGGCGCAGACAGAAACAGAGGAGAAGCTGAGAAAGGCCGATAAAAACGTGCAGGATGCTGAGGCTTTTCTGGAAGCGCAGGATAAGAAGATTCTCTCTTTTGAACAGGCACAGGAGCAGTTCCAGGGCATCGACGGCCGGGTGGAGCGCGCAAAAACAGCGGCAAAAGAAGCCAAAGAGGCACAGAATATTCTGACCGATCCTAAAACCGGTGTGGTTGCCATCTGCCGTACTATTGAAGCACAGGAAAAGAACAGAGATCAGCGGCTTGCCGAGGCCTTAAAGCTGAATCATGAAATGCAGGCTGCATTTGAGAAATACAGAATCTTAAATGAGCGCTATATTGCCGGACAGGCAGGTATTCTGGCTGAGAAGCTGGGTCAGGACATTGCAGATCAGGGAGAAGCCTGCTGTCCTGTATGTAATACCATCTTAAAGCGCAGTGACGCCCTTCATCTGGCGAAAAAAATGCAGGAGACCCCTTCCGAGGATCAGGTAAAAGCCGCTTATGAAGTCTATCAGACCTGCGCGGACAGGGTAACTTCCAAACAGGCAGAAGTGACGGAGATGGAGATGTCCCTGGAGAATCTAAAGCTTAACGCACTTAACGCAGTTCAAAAGCTCCGGGAAGACTGTCAGGATTATGCAACACTCTCCGGACGGGAATTCCTCCTGGAACTTGACAGGGAACTAAAGCAGAAGGTGGAAGCCGCTGCGCTGTATCATGAGGAGCTCCTGAAACAGAAAGAGAAAGCTGAAAAACTGCAGGAAGAACTGAAAGACACCAGAACTATCCGTACCAGAGCCGACCAGGCCCTTGGAAAATGGCGGGAGGAATATAACAGACAGAAGGAATATCTGGCACGGGTGAAAGCGGCCATAGAGACCAACCGCGATAACCTGCCTTATGAGAACGAGGAGAAAGCCAGAGCAGTTCAGGGAACCATGATCCGGAAACGAAATGATCTTGTGCGCCTGATCGAGGAACATCAGACCCTTCTGGAGCAGAAGCAGGGAAGATTGAATCAGATCTCCGGTGCCCTTCGAAGCAATACAGAGAATCTGCCAAAGAGGGAGCAGGCCCTGACGGATGCCTGCCGGAAGCTGGAAAAAGCACTGGAGGATCATGGATTTGCCACTGTGGAGGCCGTCCATGCAGTTCTGCTTCCTGCGGAGGAGGAATCCGGAAATGTGGAGATCTGGATCCGCAGAAAGGAGAAGATCCTGAATGATTACGATGCGGACTGCAAAAATACCCGCAGCCGCGTGAACGAGCTGGAGGAGAAGACAGCAAATCTTAAATATGTGGATGTGGAGCTTCTGAAGGAACAGATCACAGCCGCCGAGGCAGAGAGAAAAGCTGTGGATAAAGAGCAGAAGGACTTCCATGCAAAGGCGGAAAATCATAAACAGACATTGAAACGTGTATCCGATGCCCGCAAAGAGCTTGCAGGCACAGATACCGCTTATAGACGCATCGACCGTCTGGCTGCTCTGGCTGCGGCCAGAGAAAACACCGAGGGCGGCAAGCTGAGCTTTGAGAGATATGTCATGGGCGGCGTATTCCGTGAGATCCTCTCCATGGCAAACCAGCGGCTGGATGTGATGACCGGCGGAAAATACGAGCTGATCCATAAGCAGAGCGGCGCACATAAATATTCCCAGACCGGCTTTGGAATCAATGTGCTGGATCACACTACGGGTAAAGAGCGTCCGTCCGAGACCCTATCCGGCGGAGAAGCCTTCATGGTTTCCCTCTCCCTGGCACTTGGCCTTTCCGATGTTGTGCAGAATCATGCAGGCGGCGTGCAGCTGGATTCCCTTTTCATCGATGAGGGCTTCGGCTCCCTTGATGAGGGAGTTCTGGATAAAGCCATGGATATCCTGAAAGACCTGACCGCAGGACATCGCCTGGTAGGCATCATCTCCCACGTGGCCAAGCTGGAGGAGAGCATCCCGCAGCAGATCCGCGTTAAGAGCAGCAAACACGGAAGCTCTGTGGAGATTCAGAAATAAAAGCGTTAAAAGGAGGTGACAGATCCCATGGATCAGATCCCTGTTTTGTTCGTAAATGAAGAAAAGCTGACAAACTGCCCCAAATGCCGCATGGCACTGCAGGGGAAGACAGAGATCAAAAACTGTCCGCACTGTCGGCTGAGCTATATGACTTTCGATTATTATCTGGAGCATCCCGATGATGTGAAGGTGCTGAATCCGGAGGATCTGGTGGCGGAATGGAGAAGAAGGATCCGCGGTCTTCAGAAAGTGAAGCACTCTGTGGTTACAGCGCCTATTGAGGATCTGGCAGACCGGCGCGCTGTGGAGAGCATGATCCGGGAGCTTGCCACATCCTTTAAGATCCCTCGCGATAATACACACAATTATAATCCGCTTAAGAATCGTGGTATGAAATATGCACCTGCGGTGAAGGCGGTGATCGCGGTGGCTTCTTCCGAGAAGAAAGATAAAAAGCCGGAGGACAAGGACTATTATTTCTTTGGAGAAAAGACTCTCCGCTCAAAGATCTGGGACCTCGGCAATGTGACAAAAAGAAAAAAAGCTGCAAAAGAAAACGAAGGCCTCTTTAAAGTGGATCTTCCTGTAAAAGACCTTGTGAACAGGCATTACGGAAGAGCCCTGGAGGCGCTGATCGCCCATGGCTTTATGAACATCCGCACTTTCTGCATGAAGGATGTGGATGGGGATTCCCCGTATTTTGCAGGGGAGCTGGACCATATTGAGTCAAAAATTCCGGGCAGTCTGGATCAGGGTGCCTCCATTCCCTATTATGCAGTTATTGACATCTATTATCATGGTACAAAAGAACTGGTCTACCCCTATGCCAATGATAGTGCCATCACTCAGAGAGATAAGGACGAACTGGTGAAGGAGATCAAGGATATCGGTTTTAAAACTGTCAAAGAAGTGCCGATCAAGGATATAAAGATCGGGCTGTTCGTAAAGAAAAACTCCGTGGACCGTGTCAGCTTTGATAAGCAGGATGCCTTTAAGCCAAAGACGGCTTTCCCATATAATGCGGAAGTAGTTGTCTATTATCATACAAAATAGAGGATTTTAGATAGATGAAAACGAAAAAGAGGAAAAAGAAATATACAAAAGAAAGAAGAATTCTGGAACTCAGGATCAAATTCGGCGCGAGTTTGACCCTGGCAGCAGTCCTTCTTTTTCTTGTGCTTTTCCGCGGACCCATTGGTACCCTGCTGCATGGCACGGACACCAATGCCCCCGGCACTGTAGAACAGGGAACTGAAAAAGAAAATGTTCCGGATGGTCCTTTTGAACTGGCTCCGGATGAAGACGGGGCGAATCTGCCCCTGCCGGAATTTGCGGGAGCAAATAAAATGCGGCTGGAGGAAGAGGACATTTATTCCTTCCTGCAGGGTCCGAGAGGCTGGAACAGCAAGTCGGACTGGTCCGGAGAGTGGTGTCAGGCAAACCTGCAGGGTGGTCTCTTCAGCGTATTTGGCTGCGGTCTCTGCGACCTGGCCAGCATTTACGGTACAATGACGCCCTATGAATGTTCCCCGATCGACATGTATTATTTTGCCAGAGAGGTCTCCGGATATTCGCCAAGCAGCGGTGCCGGTGCCATCGACTGGCCGTATCTTGTAGAGACATTGGCTGCTGTGGGCATCACCAGCGAGGTCTATGATAAGGATGAGACCTACGAGGAATTTGCTCAGGCCATGGAGGCCGCTGTGGGCGGCATTGCCCTGGTATCCAGCTATGACGACAATTCCTACTGGCCGGATACGGAGGGCCATTATGTGAATATCTGGTGCTATAACAAAGATACCCAGATGGTTTTCCTGGGCGATTCCGGAAATCCTGCCCCCAACCGCGCATGGATTCCCCTCAGCACCGTGTACAGTGCCCTCAAAACCTCTGGTTCCCACCAGTATCTGCTCTGCTATTCCTACGATGAGGCGGCAAATACCTGGAAGCATGACGGCATAGATGCCGACTGGGCACCGCCGGATTACTACAAAAATTGATTACAAAAGAAATTCTGCGAAATTATTACAAAAATTTGACAAAATTAATAAGATGTGTTATGGTGCCTCCTGGGAGTAATAAATGGGACTGTTCCTTAAAGGAATATGCCCGAAATGAATAGGAGGATATAACCTTATATGAAATCAGTTTTAAAGAAGATCATGATGCTCTCTATGGCGGGCATTCTGGCCGCAGCACCTGCTGTCACCATGGCTGCAGAGCTGAAGCCGGTAGTTAAAGGCATCTCTACAGAGGACATGGATAAAAGTATCGAACAATCTGCCGATGAGGAAGCGGAGGAAATGACCGCCCTCTACACCCCTGAGGAGTTCAAATGGCAGGGTGTGATCCAGCACGACGGATACAGATGGACATACTATTCCGAGCGTGTCCTGCCGGGTCCCGGCCTTCAGATCCCGGGCCGCTATACCGACGAGCTTGGCTATGTCTGTGACGAAAATGACTTCATCGTAGTTGCATCCCGCGACCTGGAACGAGGAACCGAGATCGACACTCCTTTTGGAAAAAAAGGCAAAGTCTACGACTGGTGCGCGATACACGGAACACTGGATATTTATACGAACTGGTAAAAAGAAGAACCCAATAAAATCGTCATTTTCGCTAGAAGCCAACTAGATGATGTATGTCACCTGGTTGGCTTATTTTTGCATTGACAATAATGCAATGCGGTAGGAGGTGCCCAATGGAAAGAATAATAGTCGAAATACAGAATAATGAAACAGAGGCTCAGCGTCTGGGCAGAATGATTAAATATTTGAGATTATTAACTGGGATGAAAAGAGAGGATTTTGCAAATTATCTGCACATTCCCCTTAACACGGTTCGTGATTGGGAGCAGGGAAAGCGCAAGATGCCGGAGTATGTGTATGAACTGATTGAGTATAAGGTATCGCGGGAACTGATTTCAGAAGATGGGGACGAAGAGAATGGAAAATGAACTGGTTACAAATTGTAACCAGTTGAAATTGAAATCTGCGGATGGAAAGAGAAGACTCACTGATGTTGCAACGGCAGAAGAATTACTCATTTTGCCTTTTCGACAAAACAAAACACTTTTTCTTCTTCTTTACGTTTTTATGGAGCAACAAAAGAAAAGCAATTATTCGATGATATTGAAAACTATACGACTAATCGATTTTTAATAGTCCTCATATTCCATAGATACTATTGTATATGGATATGAATAAGGACTCATACTATCGTAGTGATCATTTTGTTTATAATAAACCCTTATACTTTCTTTCTCGGAGCATGATTATCTCAGTATCAGACGTTTCAGATGTATGAAGTGCAAGAAGTATCATACAGAGTTTCCAGATGAAGTGTACCCCACTTATCTTTGATTATCCACTAAGTGTTGTGAAATACATCTGATTCTTAATATGCGATTATCAGTTCTTACAAGTCAACAGCGACCGCAAATATATTTCTACGTCTATCTATAACGCTCCGATTTATCGGAACAAAAAAGTAGGATATCAACTCGTCATGAGTCAATATCCTACTTTTATATGTGGTTCATTTACATTTCAATCGCCATCTTTTTCATGTCGAATAATCGTTATATCACTTGATCGTAAACTTCTTCTCTACTAATGTATATGATTTTAATCCAACAGTACATTTTACTCTATAATAGTAAGTTCCACGTGGCAGTTTATTAAACTCTACATACGGATCTAAACGTTTAAGATCATAAGATTTTACTGCAGTATTGACAGTTTTACCTGTTTTTCTAATGCCCCAGGTATCGTATACTCCAGCAGTCACAGAACTAATTGTATTAGAACATGTAATCGTACCCTTTACCGAAAAACATTTTTTGTAACCCAGAGTAGCAGGTGGATAAGAGTAATTTGTGATTTTGGGCGTTGTATTATTTTTCACAGTAAATGGAGTGTTGAGTACTGTAACATCCCCTTTAAAAGTTTTGACAATGATACGATAATAGTAATCACCAGCAGCTAAATTATTAAATACTACGGCATTGTCAGCTGTCTTGAGGTTAAATGATGTTGTACATGTGCTTCCTGTATATCCGGTAACTTTTGAGTTAGACCCTTTTTTCACTACCCATACTCGAATATTAGACATCGGTGTATTACAGGAAATAGTCCCTCCAATACTATATGTTGCGCCTTTACTTAATGAGGATGGATAATTTGCTCCGGAGAGAGTTACCCTTGCCGCATTAGCAGATGCATTAGTTGACCATGAGGTGATATTATTAATAGCCGTACTGGTGTAGAGAGCAGACAGACCGCTTTTAGCGAGCTGGCGATCTACTACATAATAACCAACATTTCTTCCAGTATTAATGGTTCTAAAATTCTGTGAAGAATAGTTTGTCCAGACATTGTAGTTGATACCGGCTACAGCCTTCATGAAAGAATTAAATTCATTAGAAGAAGTATTGCCTGTTCCAATCACCTGACAGCCTTCGGACCACGCACCTTTAATAGAACCGGCATTGTTAGTGGATCTTGTGTGCACATTGATTCCACTGCAATAGTTGTATTTTCCATTTTTATTATTTGAAGGCGTATAATAGGACCAACTTGTCTTAATGTTAAGAGCTCCATAAGGGCCAGTATGATTGGTTGTCTGAATCTCGTAAATTCCATCTGTAATAGTAGTAGCACCATTATATGCTCCACCA
Source organism: Candidatus Blautia equi (assembly GCA_018064695.1). Taxonomy (GTDB): domain Bacteria; phylum Bacillota; class Clostridia; order Lachnospirales; family Lachnospiraceae; genus Blautia_A; species Blautia_A equi. The sequence continues at coordinate 34,472 of JAGHUU010000077.1, forward strand.
GTGGTCGCAGTTGGATGGCTAGGAATGGATGTTGCATTTTCCGACACAAAAGCAATATACGCATTTCCTGCTCCGTTTTTCTTCACAACAAATACTGCTGCTTGATTTCTGATATTACTATTTGAATCAGAGTAACTATATGATGGATAGTTGTCACTTCCACCTTCAAAACAGAATACTACGGATTTACCGTTGTCCAGAGTCTTTTTAAGTTCACTGTTATTGTTGATGTAGTATTTCATCATGTTATTCATATAATCTCTGTGGCTACTATTAGAAATATAACTGCCGCAATTCAGAGAATTAACATTTACTGCCGCTTCAACTTTACTCTGAATAAATAATACAGAGAAGCTCATAAAACATATCATCAGAAACATCATAGTATTATTTTTAATCATTTTTATATTCATAATCAATTCTCCTTTTAGTTCGAAATATTATTTGCATTTCATGTTGTACTCAGTCCCATACTCTCATCATATATAGACACTAAATACTGGAAACTGCCATACCAGATGATCAGTTATATCTGAAGTAATATCCACCACCAATGCCATCAATTTTTGTGATGTTTCCAAATCTGGTTCCACCATTATATGTATGCATTTTTGCTCTTACTACTCTTCCTCCATATGACAGTTCAATTGTAGCTCCATCTTTAATTGCTCCAGGAATATTATAAGTTATCTCATCGCCAAAGCCTGCTGAGATATATGGGAAATCAAAACGGCAATGTAATTTGATTACACCGAATTTGTCATCCCAACGCTTAGAAATCATGGTTGCTCCATTGTTATTACCTCCATTTACTTTGGCATAATTGCTGCTTAATCTTACGTTGAACGTATTTGTAGCTCCGGAAGAAGCATTTACTGGCATCGTGAATATCACAACCATAAGAATCATGATAATAAATTTTTTTAATGTTTTTTTCATAGCTGGTCTCCTTTACATTATGGGTTCTTTACAAGCAGCGCGCTTCTGTGATGATTAAAGAATATCATACATCCAAAATCATAGTAATGAAGTGAGCATGAAGTAGTTATGAAGTAATATGGAACTAATAATTGGATAATAATTTTATAAGTATTGAAATAACAGCATTTCAATGATATGTGACTTGCTATTGAAGTGAGACATAGAACAGAAGTATAATAATGCAGTGTGAGGACACCATGAGGAGGCGGAAAAATTATGCGAGAATTGGATTCATTAAAATTGTATGAATTCCTTAGAATATTCAAGAATGTCAAAGGATTAAAAAACAAAGCAGAAGTCATCAGAGCTATTCAGGATGAATTTGAATGCTCTATTGGTCCTGGTGCTGCTCCCTCAGAGCGGGCGATTCATGCTTGGTTCTCGGAGAAAAAACTTACCAGACCACCCCGAAAACTTACTGTAGAATTACTAACCAATCTTTTTACTATTGATGATAACGATGCTTATTATTCCAGAATAATAAAGGAATTACAAATTCTGGATATTAATACGGAACACCTCAAGAGCCTGGAAGTAAATGAACTAGTTTTTCAGATGTCTCAGATAGTACTTGGAGCTTATATTAATCGTACTGAATATACAAATACTGCAAGTCAATCCAATACAACTGAATCATCAGAAGTTCCACATTACTTAACACAATTGCCCCTATATACAGATCGACACAATTTTTTGTTCCGTGAGAAAGAGACTGATTTTATTATTGAGACAATTCGTTCTTCAAGAATCCCTATTCTTATCTGTGGCATGGGAGGAATTGGAAAAACATCATTGGCAAGATTTCTATTCTATAAACTTGAAAATGATTATGATATAGTGGGATGGGTTACAAATTTAGGAGGATTGGAGAATTCTTTGCTGACATATGTAGATATGTATCAGGATAGTATTTCCAATCAGGAAAGATTAAAAAAAGTCAAAGAGTTTTTACGCGATAATCCTAAAAAGAAATTATTGATTATTGATGATGCGGATGAAACGATGTTCGAGGATTCTCTATTATATCAGATTGCAAGTTGGAGAAACTTAACATTGATTGTTACTTCCCGTGTTGAGGAAGCAGAAGGATTCTTAAGTGTGCCTGTGAATGAATTATCAGATGATGAATGCAGAACATTTTTTTATCACTATTATGATTTGAATAAACACGCTTCTGAAAAGAATGTTGTTGACAAGATTATTCAATATTCAGGCAATCACTCATTGACTCTCGAATTGATTGCGAAAGGTGCAAAATATAAAACTCGATTGGATTCCTTTTATCAGCAGATAGAAGAGATCGGGATAAATACGATTAATCGTCCGCTTTCTAGCGCCAAGCGTAAATCTTTACTAATTGAAGAACATTTACGAGATTTATATGATTTATCAACACTGTCACAAGAGGAAAAAAGGGTATTACATAATCTGGCAAAATTCCCTTCGGTTGATATTCCTATTGAAATAGTTGAATGGATTAATACCTCTGAATCTATTTTTGAAAAATTAATTCGTTTGGGATGGCTTGCATTTCATAGCAAAGGGTATTACATGCATCCAATAATAAAGAATATAGTAAGTATGGATGAATGTATCTCTGAAGAGTTTGATGCAATGATGAAAACAATAGGGAATAATAAGGAGGTTAATAGTCTTTATTGTATAGAAGACGCAAAAGAAATCAAGGATTTTAAACTCGAGATAGTTCTACATTTTATACATGATGTTAAGTATGATGCTTCCGAAAAAGTGAAAGGTTGGATGAATCTTATCCTCTTTTACGCGACTGATTATTACTACTTGGAAGAACAAGCGAAGCAGATAGCGGACTTTTATGAGAAAGAAGGAATAGTGGACAAGGAAATACATATTAATATTTTAAACCTTCAGGCCACAGCAGCACTTAATTTACAAAAACTTGAAACAATAGAGCAAAATATTCTTCTTCTGGAAGAGTATTTGCAAACTATGCCGGAGACAGCATTGGATATTATTACAAGTATGCTTGTCCCAATTATCGTTTTTTATGAAAAATCAAATTTGATAGAAAAATGTAATAAGTATGTGAGAAAATTGTTTCAAATAACACAAAATTACAATCCATTAACATTTCATGATTATACGGCATATCTACAATCTATTAATATGATGAGTGCATTTTATATTCGTCGTAGATTATGGGATAATGTTGAAAACGTAATACAAGCTGTCCTTGGAAAAGAGCTTCCTGTTGAAGTAAAAAAAACAGTAATCTATGGTGTGTTTTGTCATAATATTTCCAAGTTTTATACTGACAGAGAACCGTGGGAAGAAGCACATGACCATATTTCGATAGAATATGAATTGAAGGCATTAGATCTTTTCAAACTGTCGTGTGATGATAACCATCAGTTTTGCGTCACAGCAGAAAAAAGGATAAGAGAATATCACTCAAAATACTTCCCAGATACCAATTATGAAGAATGGATTGAAGAGAAGAAAAAATCTTTTGAATAAAAATATGGGATTGTGGAGAAGAGTATCGTGAGTATCAGGGATTTTATTCGGTAATCTTTTTGACGTTCAAGGATGTGAAATGTGAACACTCGATGAAACTTATGATATGATAAAAAAACTGATAATTCACTTGCAGAAGAACTGACGCAGGATGCCTTTTCGAGCATATATCAATTACTAACTAAGAGACTTCCCATACCTAAAATGGGATTGGTACTGAAAACTCTATATTTCAGCTAACAAAATAGAGATTTATACCACGCATGCTGTTGAATGCAGTGCTTTCTGAAGATATTCCAGCAGTCTGTATTCATAATTAACAACAAATGTAGAGATCTTGTCATCAGTCAGCGTCAGTATCTGCTGAAGACTTGCAACAAGTGTTTCCATGAGGATATAAAGTGAACATGAAAAAGTGATCTCTGCCATTTCATCAACCCAAAGAACCGTTCACCCAGCGTTCTCTGGTCGGAATTCTGTCGCTATTCCAAAGCAAGCAGCATATATCTTGTAAATATGATCGCGGTATAAAAAATGGTGTTCAAGTAGAGAATATGAAGAAGAAAAAACTTCCTTACTATGTTAAAACGAACATAGTGCCTGCTGTATTAACGTTCTAGAATTTTCAACTTGCTTTTTTCCGGATCGGATGTTGATTCTTGGAAAAAAATGGGTGCGATATCGTATGATGATATTGAAATTAGAATTGAGGCACATGGAGTCGCTGAACATGGAAAAGTACCTTCGGATTCAGAATTGGTTAAATACGTATGGGAAAAGACAAATGCAGAGGGTACACCGGATAGGAGATACAAGAACAATAGACAATCACCAGTCATGAAATATGGGAACATAAAAATAACATCCAAGACCGGATTTGATATAGAATTTTTCTGTTCCAACGAAAATAAATCGTCATTTATCTGAGTTGCCTTCTTATCCAAGTGCATGACAGAAAGATTGAAGAACCCATAAGCAACGCATGATACGCACGCGGTAGTAATCCACAGCTCTAACGCACATAAATTTTTATTTTTGTGGCTTTAGATGATCTTAATATTCTGAAATAACAGGAGAAATGACATGACTATAACTGATGCAATGATTCATCAATCAATTATGAAAAGTGCTATTGGTTCCGTAATTGCAGGGATTGTATTCATACTTGGAGGAATTATATTTGGTTATTTTTTGGAAAAAGAGCGAAGACAGGTAATCGATGAAAAAGATCGAAAACTTCGTCTTATGTTTCATTCAGTAACAGCAGTTCTTCTTTTGACAGGACTGTTCTTTACAGGATGGCTTGGGGGAAGATGGTTATTAAATTCGAAAAGTTATGTTGTCTATGAGACTACGGTTGCTGATAAAAAAGAGTATCGAATACTAAAGAATAATAAAAATAAACATCATATCACATACGACATATTTTTTGAGGGAACCAGTACTCGGCAGCAATTAAGTTCAGCGCAAAAAGATAAATATGATTCAATTCATATTGGCGATAGGGTACTAATTGTTGATGGTGTTAATAATAGTTATCTGAAGGTATACTATGAACCTGGATATACTTACGAAGG
>JAGHUU010000130.1 GCA_018064695.1 Candidatus Blautia equi
GCGGATAACAGGAATCGAACCTGCACCCTCACGGACCAGAACCTAAATCTGGCGCGTCTGCCAATTCCGCCATATCCGCGTACCTGTATTATGATACAGGATAATCAGATAAAAAGCAATAATTTCTTGCCTCGGCTTGTCAGCATGATGTGAGCAATTGATTGAACATTTTCTCTCGGTCTGTTATACTTTATATAGAATTCCTCTGCAGAATAGGAGGAATATGCGTAAAAGAAAGACGTTACAGGAACTTACAATTAAGGATAATTTCATGTTTTCTGCTGTTATGATAGATGAAGAGAACTGCAGGCGCTTGTTGGAACTGGTTCTTCGTATCCCCATTGCCAATGTAACAGTAAGCAAGGAGAAAAGCATGATTTATAATCCGCAATTTCATGGTGTACGCCTGGATGTTTATGCAAAAGATAAAGCCAATACTCATTACAATGTTGAAATGCAGGTACGCAGGGAACATGTCGAGAAAAGATCCAGATACTATCATTCTCAAATGGATATGGAATTATTATTATCAGGCAGTTCATACGAGGATTTGCCTGATACATATGTTATCTTTATCTGCGATTACGATCCTTTTGGGTTGGGGAAATACCAATACACAGTGAAGAAATCATTTGAGGAGACACAGGAATCCAGCTATTCTGACGGTATCCACAGCATTTTTCTGAGTACGGAAGGAACCAACAGGGATGAAGTTCCACAAGAACTGGTAAAATTCCTGAAATTTGTTAAGTCAGACCTGGCGGAGAGTAACTCGGATTTTCAGGATGACTTTGTAAGTCACTTACAGAAAACTGTAGCACAGATCAAATCCAGCAGGGAGTTAGGAGCGAAGTATATGTTATTTGAAGAGCTTCTGAAAGAAGAAAGAGCAGAAGGTCAGATGGATGGACTCATTTTCATCTTAAAGACCAGGTTTTCTGCCGGGGAAGATTTTCTTGACCGGGTACGCTCGTATGAGAAAAAAGAAAAATTAGACGAACTCTTCTTAACTGCTATTCAGGCTGAGACGCTGCAGGAGTTTGAAGAGAAACTGAAGTAAAGAAACATCAAAGACGCAGAGGATTTCTAACGTACAAAAGATAAAGACACCACCCCGAAACAAGCATTTCCTTCGATGGAGTATATTATGTCCTGAGGTGGTGTAATAAAAAGCCGCAAAACCTGATTTTATACAGATTTTGCGGCTTCTCTTATGTAATAATTTATACGATCAGCAGCAGTGCTCCGGTGATAAGTACAATACTGATAATAATGGATGCGGAATTGATGGCGCTGGAGAGGCCGTAGTCGTTTTTGATCTCGGCGGTGAAGGCCGGGGCGGCGCTGGCGATTGGGGTTAAGAAGACCAGAACCAGTGCCTGGCGGTATTCTAATGGCAGAGGCAGGAAGAACCAGCTGAGGAGTGCCAGGCAGATGCCAAGGGAGTAGCGGATGGTGAGGATCTTTGCGATGGAGAAGAACTGTTCTTTCTTACCGCTTAAGTGGAAACCGACACCGATCATCAGCATGGCCATGCCGGCATTGGCGTTGCCGAGGATGCCTGCAAATTCCACCACCGCTTTTGGAAGCGCCAGATGCAGGGCAGAGAGAATGGTCATAATAATATAGGTCATCAGCGGCACGGATTTTCCAAGTGCCTTAAAAAGCCTTCCGAAAGCAAATTTCTGATTGCCCTCCTGCACCATGGAGGCAATGCTGAAAGCACCGCCCAGGCAGATGAAGGCATTTCCCACATCAAAAAGGCTCACAGCCATAACGCCCACTGGTCCAAGAAAACTCTGCGCAAAAGGCAGACCGAAGTTTCCAATATTGCAGCCGGACATATTTAAAAGGGCGAAAGCCTGCTCGCGGCGTCCTTTCCGGGCATTGAT
>JAGHUU010000252.1 GCA_018064695.1 Candidatus Blautia equi
GACCGCGACATGCTTCTCATTCCAAGCCTTGCCATCCATATGAACAGAGAAGTCAACGAGCACAGCTCACTGAATGCCCAGAAGGACACCCTGCCTTTATACGGAATGATGGATGCCAGGGATACCTTCATGAAACAGATTGCTGAGGCAGCAGGCGTTTCCGAGGATCAGATTCTTGGACACGACCTCTTCCTTTACTGCAGAATGCCAGGTACCATCTGGGGCGGCGAGGATGCATTTGTATCATCCGGCAGACTGGATGACCTGCAGTGTGCATTTTCCTCCCTGAAAGGCTTTTTGGCAGGAAAGAAAGAGAAGAGCATCTGCGTGCACTGCGTTCTCGACAACGAGGAGGTTGGAAGCGGAACCAAACAGGGCGCTGCATCTACCTTCTTAAAAGATACGCTGATGCGCATCAATGCCGGCCTTGGCAGAGATCAGGAGGATTATCTCAGAACTCTTTCCGAGAGCTTTATGGTTTCCGCAGACAATGCCCATGCCGTGCATCCGAATTATGCTGATAAAACTGACCCGGGCAACCGTCCATATATAAACGAAGGCATTGTCATCAAATTCAATGCCAACCAGAAATACTGTACTGATGCGGTATCTGCGGCTATGTTCCGTATGATCTGCAAAGAGGCGGAGGTTCCATATCAGACCTTCACCAACCGCTCTGACATGGCAGGCGGTTCCACCCTTGGAAATATTGCCAATACCCAGGCTGCCATGAACACAGTTGACATCGGACTTCCACAGCTTTCCATGCATTCTCCGTATGAGACTGCCGGAGTGAAGGATACCCTGTATCTTATAAAGGCTGCCGAAAAACTGTTTGCCTGATCTACACTGACTGCGTAAGGAGAGAAACTTGAAATACGGTAAGATAAGAATCGACAACGGAAATTTTATATATACCAGACATATGAGACTGAATGTTCTCCCATGTACAGACATTCTCTGGGCATACTTAAGAAAAAGCGTTCCGGAGGATCATGGACTTACGCAGCTTCCTGTCAACAATCTGGTCATTGTCACCAGAAGACACAAAAGCTATCAGTTTGATATGACAGAGAGGGAAGTGAAGGAGTGTATCCGCCTTCTCCGTGCTCTGAACCCGGAAATGGCTGTGGGCTTTCCAAAGGGCGGAAGAATCAACCAGAAATCCCTTCCGAACACCAGAGATCTTGGGGCACTCATGTCCGAGGACGGCCGCCACATCATTCCGAGAAAGCTTTTGAGAAGCGGTCATCTCTATCATTGCTCTGTCATGGATAAAGAGGTGCTGCAGGAATCCTATCATCTCAGCACAGTCATCGATCTAAGAACCCATGCCGAGAGAAAACATATGCCGGATGAGTTTATAGATGGAGCAAAATATCATCATGTAAATCTTCTGGATGAGCCTGTTCCGGGTGTTACGCTGGAGCAGAATATCATGGACTTCCTTATGACCTACCACGGTGACCCGGAAATGATGATGTACAATGTGTACAGAAAGATGATCCAGGATCCCTTCACCCAGAAACAGATGGCCCGCTTTATCGACCTTCTGATCCGTCATGGGGACGGCGCGGTGCTTTATCATGATACTTTCGGTACAGATCGCGTCGGAATCTGTACGGCACTGGTTTTAAGTGCACTGGATATTCCACGAAATGTCATTTATGAGGATTATATGAAGACCAACTCCTATCTTGAAAAAGAGGAGGAGGCCCTCATTCGTCAGCTGGAATCCCGCACCGTTGTGGATAACCGCGTTCTCAGCAATGTGAAATCCATGTTTGAGATCAAGGAGATCTATCTGCAGTCCGCTTTTACTGAGATCGAGAAAGAGTATGGTTCTGTGGAACGATATCTGAAAAAAGCGCTGTTCCTCACTCCAAAATCCCTGGAGCAGCTGAAAGAGAAGTATCTCATCTGATTTTTATATAATCTGGTATTGGAATCATCCATTTTGAACAAGGAAACAGCATTTTTCAGTGGATTATTTTTCATTGACAAAAGATTTTATCTTGATATAATGGATGGAGTATGAAAAAATTTAATGCGATAAAGTGTTGAAAGCAGGTGTGTTATGCAAAAGAGAATTTTATCCCTGTTAGTGGATAACAACGCCGGTGTACTGAGCCGTGTAGCTGGTTTGTTCAGCCGCCGCGGATATAATATTGACAGTCTTACCGTAGGTGTGACTGCAGATCCGCTTTACTCCAGAATGACCATCGTCTGCAGCGGAGATGAGCAGATCCTGGAGCAGATCACCAAACAGTTAAAGAAACTGATCGATGTTCGCGATATTAAGGTACTGGATCCTAACAACAGTGTTAAGAGAGAACTGATCCTTGTAAAGGTAAAAGTTACTCCTGAACAGCGTCAGGGTGTTATTTCCGTAGCAGATATCTTCCGTGCAAAGATCGTTGACGTAGCAAAAGAATCTCTGATCATCGAGATGACCGGAAGCAAGAGTAAACTGCAGGCTTTTATTGAACTGCTGGAGGACTACGAGATCCTTGAGCTTGCCCGTACCGGTTTAACAGGTCTTTCCAGAGGATCTGATGATGTTACTTATTTATAATTCATGATTTTTCAGAAGTAGTTTCAGTAGTGTTATTTTCGTTTGGCGAGGGAAAAACCCTTAACAATATATGACCATTTTTTTTACGAGGAGGAAACGATTAAAATGTCAAACAAGATTTATTATCAGGAAGACTGTAATTTAAATGCCCTTGATGGAAAAACAATTGCAGTTATCGGATACGGCAGCCAGGGACACGCACATGCTCTGAATGCAAAAGAGTCCGGATGCAACGTTATCATCGGTCTTTACGAGGGAAGCAGATCCTGGGACAAGGCTGTAGCACAGGGCTTTGAGGTATATACCGCAGCAGAGGCTGCTAAAAAAGCTGATATCATCATGATCCTGATCAACGATGAGAAACAGGCTGCTCTTTACAAAAAAGATATCGAGCCAAACCTTGAGGAAGGCAACATGCTGATGTTCGCTCACGGTTTCAACATTCACTTTGGATGTATTGTACCTCCAAAATATGTTGACGTTACCATGATCGCTCCAAAAGGACCTGGACACACCGTACGTTCCGAGTACCAGGCAGGAAAAGGTGTTCCTTGTCTTGTAGCTGTAGAGCAGGATTACACCGGAAAAGCTCTTGACAAAGCACTTGCATACGCACTTGCTATCGGCGGAGCTCGCGCTGGTGTTCTTGAGACTACCTTCAGAACCGAGACCGAGACTGACCTCTTTGGTGAGCAGGCAGTTCTTTGCGGTGGTGTTTGTGCTCTTATGCAGGCTGGTTTTGAGACTCTTGTTGAGGCTGGCTATGACCCAAGAAACGCATACTTTGAGTGTATCCATGAGATGAAACTGATCGTAGACCTGATCTACCAGTCCGGTTTCGCAGGAATGAGATACTCCATCTCCAACACCGCTGAGTACGGCGATTACATCACCGGACCAAAGATCATCACCGATGAGACCAAGAAGGCCATGAAGAAGATCCTTTCTGACATCCAGGATGGTACCTTCGCTAAGGACTTCCTTCTTGATATGAGCAACGCTGGTTCTCAGGTTCACTTCAAAGCTATGAGAAGAAAAGCTGCTGAGCATCCATCCGAGATCGTTGGTGAGGATATCAGAAAGCTTTACAGCTGGAATGGTGAGGACAAACTCATCAACAACTAATCCCTGATTAGAATATGACTTTAAGGGCTGTATACCACTGGTATGCAGCCTTTTTTGTATATTGATATAAATACGAAGGAGGATATGGCTATGACAGCATATGAAGAGATCAGGGCTGCAAAAGCAAAGCTTGAGGAGATCAGCCTTAAGAAAAACCTGAAAGCGATCCTGATTGGTGTTGAGGAGTATAACGAGAAGATTGCCAGAAAGATCCCGAATGCAGTGAGGGATGTCAATGCGCTTACCGATTTCCTTAGAGAGGTATGGCAGATTCCGGAAGAAAACATTTATTCATTTACCGGCTATGTACCCGGCGCAGGCATGCTGGATAAGATCAAAGGCATCTGCGATTCTCTGACCGAGGAGGATCATCTTCTGATCTATTATGCAGGCCATGGCACTGAGATCGAGGGTCATAGCTATCTGGTATTCTCCGACATGGATTTTGAGCGCGGGGAGACGGAGAGCGAATACAGAGGCATTAAACTGGAAGAACTGAATCAGGTGATGGGATGCTGTAAGTCAAAGATCAAAGTACGTATCTTCGATGCCTGCAACTGCGGCGAAAGCTTTAATAAAATGGTCGTTCCAACACCAAGGGGAATTGCAGCAGACCAGCAGTTAGCATTTGTGAGAGACGTATTAACATTAAAAATGCTGGAGGAGATCATGACCTCCGGAAAAGGCTGGATCACTTTCTGTTCCTGTGCTATGGCTGAATCCTCCGGAGAGATGATGCAGACCGAGGACCCTGAAAGACACGGAATCTTCACCTATTATCTGTTAAAAGGTCTGAAGGGCGAGGCGAGAAGAGGAGAGGGTCCTATGTATCTTGAGGATCTTAAGATCTACCTCTGCAATACCGTTCCGTATATGGCAGAATTCTACACCCACAAGCAGCATCCGCAGTTCCAGTGCGAGGTGCAGGGAAATATCACATTGGACTAAGCAGGCCGCAGCATATCTTGATTTTTTAGCGCATTAAAGATATAATGTGGAATATTGAGCATTTATTTAGGAGGCCATTATGGGAAAGATTTTCAGATTCCACACAGATGTGGACACAGACCAGATCATTGCATCTCAGTATCTGTTATTTCCAACGATCGATGAGATGAAGGTATACACCTTTGAATCCCTGGATCCGGATTTCGCAAAGAAGGTACAGCCTGGGGATTTTGTAGTAGCATGTGAGAACTTTGGCTGCGGTTCTTCCAGAGAGCAGGCACCAAGTGTTTTAAAGGCACTGGGCGTAAAGGCAGTGATTGCCAAATCCTTTGCCCGTATTTTTTACAGAAATGCCATCAACATCGGCTTACCTGTAATCGTATGCAAAGAGCTTTACGATGCAGTAGCTGACGGTGACGATATGGAACTGAATCTGGAAGAGGGAACCATCGTTTCCGGCGGAAAGACCTACACCTGTACCAAATTACCGGCACAGATGCAGAAGATCCTGGATCAGGGCGGCCTGATCGCATCACTGAACGGGGAGGTATAAAGCTATGGGAATGACAATGGCAGAAAAGATCATCGCCTGTGCAGCCGGTGTGGAAAGTGCTAAGGCAGGAGATATCCAGACCGTTACACTGGATAAGCTGATGAGCAACGATGGTACCACACATTTAACCATCGATATGTACAACAAACTGAAAAATCCAAGGATCGCAGATAAGAGCAAGCTTGTCTGGATCGTTGACCATAATATTCCGTCCGACAGCCCAAAGACTGCTGCATCCCATAAAAAGATGCGCGACTTTGCAAGAGACAACGGCATCACCTTCTATGAGGGAGAGGGCGTTTGTCATCAGGTTATGATGGAAAACCATGTCTGCCCTGGTGAACTGATCTTTGGTGCAGACAGCCATACCTGTGCTTACGGTGCTCTTGGCGCATTCGGAACAGGTGTTGGATGTACCGACTATCTCTATGCTATGGTTACCGGAACCTCCTGGCTGCTGGTGCCTGAGACCATCCGTTTCAACCTGACCGGAAAGCTTCCGGAGGGCGTATACGCAAGAGACCTGATCCTTACCATTATCGGAAAGATCGGTGCCAACGGTGCAAACTATAAAGCCATGGAATTTGCAGGGGAAGGCTTACATAACCTTTCCATGAGCGACCGTATCTCCATCTGCAACCTCTGTGTGGAGGCCGGCGCTAAGACAGCCCTTATGGAAGTGGATGATGTGGCTATGGAATACCTGACCAGCCACGGCCGTGAGCCTAAGGCATGCTTCACCAGCGATCCTGACGCAGTATTTGCCGAGGTTTATGATATTGACCTTTCCACCGTTGCTCCAATCGTTGCAAAGCCTCACTTTGTTGATAACGTGGTTCCTGCTAAGGAGTCCCTTGGCGTGAAGATCGATGAGGCATTCCTCGGTTCCTGCAACAACGGACGTATTGAGGACCTTCGCGTAGGTGCAGCTATTATCAAAGGCAAAAAGGTTGCTCCAAAGGTACGTTTCCTTGTAGTACCTGCCAGCCGTTCCGTATATAAACAGGCTATGGAAGAAGGACTTCTGGACATCTTTATGGATGCCGGAGCCATTGTTATGAATCCAAACTGCAGCGTATGCTGGGGAAGCTGTCAGGGTGTGATCGGTGAGGGAGAGACCCTTATCAGTACCGGTACCCGTAACTTCAAAGGACGTGCCGGACACAGAGATTCCTTTGTCTATCTGGCATCCGCAGCTACCGTAACCGCATCTGCCATCACAGGTGTGATCACCACTGCTGATCTGTTATAAGGAGAGAGTATCATGAGTGAGACATTTACCGGAAGAGTCTGGGTACTTGGGGATGACATCGATACCGATATCATCATTCCTACCGAGTATCTGGCCATGAAAACCGTGGAAGATATGAAAAAATTCGGCTTTTCCCCGTTAAGACCTGAGCTTGCAGGCCTTATCAAAGAGGGTGATGTCATTGTAGCCGGAAAGAACTTTGGCTGCGGCTCCTCCCGCGAGCAGGCACCGGAGGTCGTAAAAGCCCTTGGCATCAAAGCTGTTATTGCAAAATCCTTTGCACGCATCTTTTTCAGAAATGCTATTAACAATGGTCTGCTCCTCATTGAAAATGATCAGGTGCAGGAAGCTGTAAAAGAGGGCGATGTGATGGACGTAACACCGGGAGAGAAGCTTTCCGTAAACGGTCAGGAGTTTGAGATCGCATCCCTTCCTGACAATCTTCTGGAGATCCTGAATGCAGGCGGCCTTGTAAAGGCTATGCGTAAGCGCAACGGTCTTAGCTGAGGAGGTGCAAAATGGGACATACAATCGTTGAAAAAATCATTGCAAAAAATGTTGGAAGAGAAGTAAAACCGGGTGATATCGTCACTGCAAAAGTAGACTGGTGCATGGTGGATGATATCATGATGCCTTTCATCATTCAGAAGTTTGAGGAGATGGGCTTTGATAAAGTCTGGGATCCTGATAAGGTGGTTATGATCTATGACCATTTCCTTCCTGCCAGCCAGGTGGACGATACCAGACATTTCCGCGCAGGCAACGACTTTGCGGAAAAATACGGTCTGACCCATATCCACAGAACCGACGGAATCTGTCATCAGCTTATGACTGAAGCCGGTTATGTAAAACCGGGTGATGTTGCATTCGGTACCGACAGCCATACAACTACTTACGGATGTGTTGGCGCATTCTCCACAGGTATCGGTTACACAGAGATGGCCGGCATTCTCGGAACCGGAGAGCTCTGGATCAAAGTGCCTGAGACCATTAAGGTTACTATTAACGGAACCCTTCCTGCTAATGTAAAATCCAAAGATGTGATCCTTCGCATCCTTGGTGACCTTCGTGCCGACGGTGCTACCTATCAGGCACTGGAGTTTGCAGGAACAACCGTTGAAAATATGTCTGTAGCCAGCCGTATGACCATGTCCAACATGGCCATTGAGTGCGGCGCTAAATGCGGTGTCTTCAGCCCTGACGAGAAGACTGCCGAGTACTGCGGTATTGAGCTGACAGAAGAGATGAAAGCGCTTGTTGGTGATGAGGATGCTGTATATGCAAGAGAGCTTGTATATCAGGCAGAGGAGCTTGTACCTGTACTTGCATGCCCATCTCAGGTAGATAATATTCATCCTGTATCCGAGCTTGCCGGAACAAAGATCGACCAGGTATTCCTTGGTTCCTGTACAAACGGACGTTTGGAGGATCTTCAGACCGCAGCTGCTATCCTGAAAGGCAAGAAAGTGGCACCGTTTGTGAAGATGATCGTTACTCCTGCCAGCCGTAAAGTTTACAGAGAGGCTCTGGCAGACGGAACCATCGGTATCCTTTCCGATGCCGGTGCCATCATCACACATCCCGGCTGCGGACTCTGCTGCGGACGTGCAGGCGGAATCCTTACAGATGGGGAGAGAGTAGTGGCTACCAACAACAGAAACTTCCTTGGCCGTATGGGTACTTCCAAGGTTGAGATCTTCCTTGCTTCCCCTGCTACAGCCGCTGCATGCGCTATTACAGGCGAAATCACAGAGCCATAAACGCAGAATACTTAATATTTTATGAAAAAAATGCCATCTCACCGGAGATGGCATTTTTTTTATGCGTTCCACAATATATAGTTCCTTTGCGGATAAGAATAACAAATTCTTGCGGAATTTTGGTCTATGAATG
>JAGHUU010000256.1 GCA_018064695.1 Candidatus Blautia equi
GTTTCCGCGGTGGAATTTCGAACCTTTAAGGAAAGGTAGGATTGTCTGAGACTGGTATCCACCGTCATCTCCACGCCCTGTCCCAGCTGGTTCATAAGAATTCCCTGCTGAAGCGGTGCTTCCATGGAACCGGTCAGGTAATCTGTTAAAATCTTTCCGGCGCTGACTTTGATGAGCTGTTCCTCCTCAGAGGCATCGGGATCATCAAGTATCTTGCCGAACTCATAAAACCACTGCTCCTCAATAGGGCCGTCCTCCATGACAGGATAGGTGAGCTTTAATGTTCGCGGAGCAATCTTAGGTTGTAACGCTGCCTCAAAATCTTCTGTTTCCGATGTGGAAGCGGATGCCAGATACTCTTCTATCATGGATACGATCTCAGGAAGTTCAAGCGCTCCCTCCAGATAAAAGACTGCATTTCCCGGTCGATAATATTTTTTATGGGCAGATAAATAGGCTTCATAGCTGAGTTTTGGGATATCCGCCGGCTTTCCGCCTGCCAGAAAACGGTAGCAGGTGTCCGGGAACAGCAATTCCATCATGGTTTGCTGCATGCGGGAATCCACGGAGGCCTCCACGCCCTTCATCTCATTGAAGACCACGCCGTTCAGGCTGATGCTCTCTTCTCCGAATTCATAATGCCAGCCCTCCTGCATAAACACAGCTTCATTTTTGTAGATGCAAGGGCGGAATACAGCGTCCAGATAAATGCTGACAAGATTTCGGAAATCCTTCTCATTTCTGCTGGACACCGGAAAAACGGTTCGGTCCGGAAAGGTCATGGCGTTCAGGAAGGTGTTTACAGAGCCCTTTTCCATCTCCAGAAACGGGTCCTTCACCGGGTATTTTTCCGAACCACAAAAGACAGAGTGCTCCAGAATATGGAACACTCCGGTGTGATCTTCCGGTATGGTTTTAAAGGTTACGGAAAACAGTTTGTTCTGATTTTCTGTTTTCAGGAAAAGAAGTCTGGCACCGGTTGCGGAATGGCGGTATTCATAGAGAACCCCGTCGGCTTCCTTCACTGGTGTCGCTTTTTCTAATTGAAAGTTACAAATATTCTGCATGTTCTGTTCTCATTTCAGTTCGGCTTCTGCCGTAGTATTTATCTTATGATTCTCCATCTCATATTTTCCTACGCACAGGGCATTTTTACAAGTGCATTTTCGATTTTTTGTCAGGGATTCCATTTACCGGAACTCTTTTTGATTTGGCAAATAAAGATAGGAATCAGCGGGCAGATAAGTTATAATAAAAACACAAATTTGCATTATAAAGTTAGGAGAAAATAAAATGGCATTTAAAAAAGATTTTGTATGGGGCGCAGCTACTGCATCCTACCAGGTGGAAGGTGCAGCGTATGAGGATGGAAAAGGTCTGAATATCTGGGATGTATTCTGCAAAGAGCCGGGAAAGATCTATGAAAATCACAATGGCGATGTGGCCTGCGACCAGTATCATCTCTACAAAGAGGATGTGCAGATCATGAAGGAGATCGGTGTCAAAGCCTATCGCTTTTCCATCAACTGGGCGCGCGTCCTTCCAAAGGGAACCGGAGAGGTCAACGAAAAAGGCATGGAGTACTACAGCAATCTGGTAGACGAGCTGCTGGCCAACGGCATCGAGCCGTACATCACCTTATATCACTGGGATCTGCCTTATGACCTTCATGTTCGCGGCGGATTTATGAATGATGATTTCCCGGATTGGTTCTATGAGTACGCAAAACTGATCGCAGAGCGCCTTGGCGACCGCTGCAAAAATTTCTTTACATTTAACGAGCCGCAGTGTGCCATCGGCCTTGGCTATCAGCAGGGCGTTCACGCGCCGGGTCTTAAGGTGATGACACCAGATTTCTTCCGCGCATGGCATAACTTCCTGAAGGCTCACGGACGTGCGGTAAAAGCACTTCGCGAGTTCTGTCCGCAGCCGGTTAAGATCGGTCTTGCAGCCTGCGGCGGCACCTACTACCCTGCTTCCGAGTCCCCGGAGGATATCGAGGCAGCAAGAAGAGCCACCTTCTACACAACCAGCTCCGAGGCAGCCGAGTGCACCTGGAATATGTCCTTCTGCTGGGACCCGATCGTAAAGGGACAGTATCCGGAAAAGATTCTGGCAGATTTTAAACATGTGATGCCGGAGATCACTGCGGAGGATATGGAACTCATCTCCCAGCCAATCGACTTCCTGGCACAGAATATCTATAATGCGGTGGAGATCAAAGCTGACGAAAACGGCAACCCGGTTCGCGTGGACCGCTATGCCGGATTCCCTAAGACCGCTATTCAGTGGCCTGTTACACCGGAGTGTCTGTACTGGCCAATGAGATATATGGCAGAGAGATACGGAAAACCGCTCTTTATTTCCGAGAACGGTATGTCCTCCCACGATTGGATCTCCCTGGACGGAAAAGTGCACGATGCTTCCCGCGTGGATCTGGTACACAGATATCTTCTGAACCTGAAACGCGCTGCCGATGAGGGCATCGATATTGAGGGATATTTCATGTGGTCCCTGATGGACAATTTTGAGTGGGCAAACGGCTATAATGACCGTTTCGGTATTGTATATGTGGACTACGCTACCCAGAAGAGAACCCTTAAGGACTCTGCATATTTCTATAAAGAAGTGATCGCCGCCAACGGCGAAAATCTCTGATACGCAGGGAATTTAAAACCAGGGAGACACTACAATGGAAATTGTAAATAACTATAGAGACGATCAGGCACTGAGAGACAGCTTTAATGCGCTGGCAGAAAAGGTTTTCTGTCTCAACTTTGAAAACTGGTATCAGAATGGATTCTGGAAAGATAACTATAATCCTTTTTCTGTCGTTATTGATGGAAAAGTGGCAGCCAATGTTTCGGTCAATCAGTGCAATGTGAATTACAATGGCTCAGTATTAAAACTGATCCAGCTTGGAACCGTAATGACAGACCCTGACCATAGGGGAAAAGGTTATGCGGGAATGCTGATGGAGAAAGTACTGAAAGAATACGAGGGCAAGGCAGACGGCATTTATTTATATGCCAACGATTCCGTGCTGGATTTCTATCCAAAATACGGCTTTTCCAGGCGTGAGGAATACAGATATACAAAACAGATC
>JAGHUU010000298.1 GCA_018064695.1 Candidatus Blautia equi
GATTATATGTTATAATGTATATAATTCTGTTCCTTTTGTTTTTTTGATTCATAGGATACTCCTATGAATCAAAAGCCCTCCGGGCGGGATGTGACTGATGCACAGAGGAAATTTGCAAGCTGAAGCTTGCGTGCATCAGCACGCAAAGAGTGCTCTGCACTCTTTGTATCAGAATAGAAAAAATTATTGGAGGTTCATATGGGGAAAAAAGTAACTACAGTGCTGCTTTTTGTACTGGTCGTAGCAGCTGCCGCAGGCTTAACAGTTTATGTGGGACAGGATGCCCCGGGTATGATGATCTATAACTTCGTATTCCTTGGCATCATGGTAATTCTGTTCCTTGTGGGCATGATCGGCGGAATGTTCCGCGTGCTCAATATTGCCGATGCCTTCCAGAACGGTCTGGAAAATCTTGGCTCCGCCTTCAGATCAAAAGGCAAAGCCGAGATGAAGAGAATCCAGCTCCTCACCGGCATTTTCGGCAACGCTTATCTTGATGAGAAGATCGACAGCTTTGTAACAGCTGTAAATAACAGTCAGGAGGGTATCGTTGAAGTAGAAGATTACCTGAATGAGGATGACATTGATAATCACGTACATAAGAGAATGCTTGAGATGTTCTCCGACATCTTCACCAGCCTTGGTATTCTCGGTACTTTCGTAGGTCTTGTATGGGGTCTTAAAAACTTCTCCCCAAATGATTACGAGACCATGACCAACTCCGTAGCATCACTGGTAGAAGGTATCAAGGTTGCTTTCCTTACCTCTATCTACGGTGTATCACTCAGTATCGTATACAACTACGGCATGAGAGCCGCTTTCTCCGATATGGGTGAGAAGATCCAGAATTTCCTTTCCGCTTTCCATGAGGTAGTACTTCCTACAGCGGAAAACGAATCCCGTAACCTTCTTCTCTCCAATGCAAAACAGCAGAACGAGATCATGAGCGAAATGTCCGAGAAGGTTGCAAAGGAGATGGCAGAAAACTTTGAGCGTGCCATTTCCCCTGTCTTTGATAAGATGTCCACATCCCTGGATGCGCTTTCCGAGGCAGCAGCCGGCCCGGCAGAAAAAGTCATCGAGGATATCTGCGATGCTTTCTTAAGAGAGATGAACAAGACCTTCCGCATCCAGCTCTCCAATTTTGACGGAGCTCTGGAAGATCTGAAAAAAGTACAGTTAAATACCACCGAGTATACAGAGGCTCTTTACAAGAACTTAAGCAGAGAGCTCAGCGATTCCTACAGCAAGCAGGAACGCCTCATGAAGGGTGCTGTACGTGATCTTGTAAACTCCATGGACAACTACACCAGAACCGCAGCAGAGATGTCCAATGAAAATATGGAAACTCAGAAACAGACCCGTGTGGATTATGAGCACATCCTCACTTACCTGAAACAGGCTGAAAAGACCTCCGGAGACTACTGGATGGCCTGCAACCAGACCATGCAGAAATATGTGGAGATGGCTGCTGAGAGCACTGAGAAGGTTGGCAACGCAGGTAAAGTCAGCGCAGCTGTTATCCGTGAAAACCGCGGTATTCTTCAGACTCTGGATGAGCGTATTCAGAAATACGCTATGCAGGAGCAGGAATCCATGCGTACCATGGCTGAGGTTAAGAGACTGTTAAGCGACATGATGGTAGATCGTCAGGGCAACGACGTATATATCAGCAGCGGAAACATCAGCAAGAACCGCGATTATGAGCGTCTTCAGAGAACCATCACCGAGCAGGGTGAGCGTCAGGAAGAGCTGCTTCGCGAGCTGATCGACAGTGTAAAAGAACTGAACAGATCTAAAAAATCCAGATTCTTTAGCTAAAGGAGAAACGCATGCGTAAAAGAAAATCGGAAGATGGCGGATTCAATATCTGGCGTTCCTATTCGGATATGATGGCAGGTGTGCTTCTTCTCTTCATGCTTATCATGTGTGTGACCCTTTTCCAGGCACAGAAGAGCTACAACGATACCATCCAGGAACGTGATGAAAAGATCGCCATGCAGGAAAGATATACGCTTCAGATCCTCCAGCAGCAGGAAGAACTTCAGAATCAGGCCGGACAGATCGAGGAGCAGGAAAGTCAGCTGAAGGAGCAGGAGAGTATCCTTCTGGAGCAGGAAAATCAGCTGAAAGATAAAGAAACGCTTCTGAATGAGCAGGAAGCACTGCTGGCAGAGCTGGTAGAGCGTATGGAGAAACAGAAAGCTGTTCTCGACAGCCAGACCACACTTCTCACCGAGCAGCAGCAGAAGATCGACAAGATCATCGGTGTAAAAGCCGAGGTAGTAGCCTCCCTGAAAAAAGAATTTGCAGGAAATAATGTAAACGTAAATATTGACCCGCAGACCGGTGCCCTTGCACTGGATGCCAATGTCATGTTTGACTACGACAGCTCAGACTTAACCGACAGCGGTAAAAACGCTCTGAGAGAGATCCTTCCAATCTACTGCAAGGTTCTCCTTCAGGATTCCAACAAACAGTACCTGGCAGAGATCATGATCGAAGGTCATACCGACCCTGATGGTGACTATGCCTACAATATGGAGCTTTCCCAGAAACGTTCCCTTTCTGTAGCAAACTACCTGCTGGAGATCCAGCACGAGTTCCTGAATAATGATCAGATCCATACTCTTGAGAGTTATCTGACAGTAAACGGTCACTCCGCAGGAACCCCGGTATTTGACGAACAGGGCAATATCGATAAGGATGCTTCCAGACGAGTAGAAGTTAAATTCCGTCTGAAGGATGATGAGATGATCACCGAGCTCAGCGACATCATGGCAGAGACCAAAGACGTGGAACAGGCTCTTGAGGAAGTGGATTTAACAACCGATCCTCAGTCATAAAATTCAATAAAAAAGTATTGCATTCACAGGGTGAATATTGTATAATTGTCGCGTTGTGAAAAAAAGATGGTCCGCTGGTACGAGATGTGTATTATGAACATCCAAATTAAGAATAGGAGATAATAAGATGAACGACATTATCAAAAACATCGAAGCTGCTCAGCTGAAAGCAGAAGTTCCAGAGTTCAGAACTGGAGACACCGTACGTGTACATGCACTTATCAAAGAGGGAAACCGTGAGCGTGTACAGATCTTTGAAGGAACCGTATTAAAGAGACAGGGCGGCGGCGCTAAAGAGACCTTTACTGTTCGTAAGTTCTCCAACGGCGTAGGCGTTGAGAAGACCTGGCCAGTACATTCCCCACACGTTGTTAACGTAGAAGTTATCCGTCATGGTAAAGTACGTCGTGCAAAACTGTACTACTTAAGAGATCGTGTAGGTAAAGCTGCTAAAGTTAAAGAGCGCGTAAAATAATCACAATTAAAGAGTAATCTTTCGGGGACAATAACTTATTAAGCTATTGTCCCTGTTTTCTCTTTATGGTTTATTTCCTGAAAGCAGGTATTTCATCCAGAGTCGGGGTGAGGACAGATGAAAGATAAAACTAAGAAGAATAACGAATATAAAGCCAAAAAGAAAGAACAGAAAAAGAAAAAAGCGTTAAGAACAAGTACCCTCAAAAAGAAACAGCTTCAGAGGGAACGAAAGCTCTTAAATGAGATGCGCGATTTCAAACTGGATCCGGATAAGCTTCTGCCTGTGGATACAGGAAAGAGAAAAACGCTTCGCGATCTGTATGTGGAATTTGTAGATGAGAAGCTTCGCCATATCCTGAACTGGTCCTTTGCGATTATTGTCACACTTGCGCTTGCAGCTACAACTGCCATTGTATTTTTTCAGTCAGTCACCATGCAGGAGAGCTCCATGGAGCCAACCCTTGGCATTGGTGAACGCTTTTTTATGAACCGCCTGATCTACAGAATATCAGATCCGCAACGCGGAGATATTATAGTATTCCGAAGTAATTCCAGTGATGACGCAGTCATCCATGTTCGAAGAGTCATTGGCATACCCGGCGACACCGTGCAGATCTCCAAGGGCAATATCCTCATCAATGGCGAGGTCTACCGTGAACCGCAGGATTTTCCAACCATCGTAAATCCGGGCACGGCTTCCAGCCCTATTACTCTGGAGGACGATCAGTATTTTGTTCTTGGCGATAACAGAAACAACAGTGAAGACAGCCGTTACGGCGAGATAGGAAATATAGACGCGAAATACATTGTGGGGAAACTATGGTTCGTTGCTTCCCCTATGGAAAAATTAGGTTTTTTGAGAGGTTAACAATATGAATGTTCAGTGGTATCCCGGACATATGACCAAGGCAAAACGCCAGATGCAGGAGGACATCAAGCTCATCGATCTTGTAATCGAGCTCATTGATGCCAGAGTACCTCTGGCCAGCCGTAACCCGGATATTGATACACTTGCAAAAAATAAATCCAGACTGATCCTTTTAAATAAGGCAGATCTGGCAGATACCAGAAGAAACGAAGAGTGGAAAGCCTACTTTAAAGGAAAAGGCTTCAGCGTAGTTTCTGTGGATTCCAGAAGCGGTGCCGGCATGAAGGCTGTTCATGCAGCCATTCAGGAGGCCTGCCAGGAAAAGATCCAGAGAGATCTTAAAAAGGGCATTAAAAACAGACCTATCCGTGCTATGATCGTAGGAATCCCTAACGTAGGAAAATCCACTTTTATCAATACCTTTGCCGGTAAAGCCTGCGCTAAAACCGGTAATAAGCCGGGCGTAACCAAGGGTAAACAGTGGATCCGCCTGAATAAGAACGTGGAGCTTTTAGATACCCCTGGAATTCTCTGGCCCAAATTTGAGGATGAGAAAGTAGGAGAAAACCTGGCATTCATCGGCTCCATCAATGATGAGATTCTGAATCTGGAGGAGCTCTCCCTGATCCTGATCAGCTTCTTAAAAGAGAAATACAGCGGATTGCTGGCTGAGAGATTTAAGATCAGCGAAGAGGGAACCCC
>JAGHUU010000249.1 GCA_018064695.1 Candidatus Blautia equi
TACTGCTCCTTATCTTACTCATCTCTTAAGTCTTGGCTCTGTCATTCCCTGCTCTTTAAATTCTCCGGATACATCCTTCAGGAAGTTTACGGAATCTCCTACCCACTCCTTCATTCTGTCGCAGTTGTCCTCCGTGGAGGCTGTAGGTGCAGCGCGTTCTTACGCATGCATATGATACCGTTTTTCATATATACCGCCAAGCTTCAGCAGCTCCTCGTGGGTTCCGCTCTCTGCAATACCCTCCTCTGTGAGAACCAGAATGCGCTCGGCATTTCGGATTGTTGTAAGGCGGTGTGCAATGACCAGTGTGGTCCTTCCCTTTGCCAGCTTCTCCAGTGATTCCTGCCCCACATGCTCACTCTCGTTATCCAGCGCGGAAGTAGCCTCATCAAAGATCAGAATAGGCGGGTTCTTTAAGAATACTCTGGCGATGGAAAGTCTCTGCTTCTGTCCGCCGGAGAGCTTGATGCCTCTCTGACCGATGTCTGTGTCGTAGCCATCCGGCAGGGACATGATAAAGTCGTGGGCATTGGCGTCCTTGGCTGCCTGGATCACCTCTTCTCTGGTGGCACCCGGGCGTCCGTAGGAAATATTTTCAAATACGGTTCCCGCAAACAGATAGACATCCTGCTGCACAATGCCGATCTGGTCTCGCAGGCTCTTTAAGGTAAACTGTCTGATATCTTCTCCGTCAATGAGGATGCTGCCCTCATTCACATCATAGAATCGAGGGATCAGGGAACAGAGTGTGGTCTTACCGGCACCGGAGGAACCTACCAGCGCTGTATAAGAACCCTCCTTGATATCCAGACTCACATTGTCTAAAACCACCTGGGATTTGTCATTGTAACGGAAGGAGACCTTGGAGAATGCAATATTACCCTTCACATCTTTCAGCTCCACTGCATCCGGAGCATCCTGAATATCCGGCTCAATATCGATGATCTCCCTGAATCGCTCAAAACCGGTATATCCGTTCTGGAACTGCTCGGTGAAGTCCACGATGGTTCGAATAGGCTCTGTAAATACGCCGATGTAAAGCAGGAAGGTCACCAGGTCACTGATATTTAAGCTCCCTCTTGCGATCATCACCGCACCGGTGACGATGATGCATACCTGGATCAGGGCGGTAAAGGTGCTGACACCTGCCTGGAAGAGTCCCATATATTTATAATTGGTCTTCTTGGACTCCAGAAAACGGTCGTTGCCCACTTTAAACTTCTCGTTCTCAATCTCCTCGTTGGCAAAGGATTTTACCACGCGGATGCCGGAAAGATTATCTTCGATCTGTCCGTTGATCTCGGCAATTCTCTGTCTGTTTCGCTTAAATGCCGCCCGCATGCGCTTGTTCATGACAATGGCAAACCAGAGCATAAACGGAAGCACCGCAAAAGCCGCGATAGCCAGATAAACATTGATGTTCATAAGGATCACAAGGGCACCGATGATCTTAAGGGTGGAAAGAATAATATTTTCCGGTCCATGGTGCAGAAGCTCTGTAATCTCAAAAAGGTCGGTGGTGATTCGGCTCATGAGCTGTCCTACCTTGGCGTCATCATAGAAGGAGAAAGACAGCTTCTGCATATGATCAAAGATCTCTTTACGCATATTATACTCGATCTTTGCTCCCATCACATGTCCGTAGTTGCCTATAAAGAATTTTGCTCCAAAATCAATTGCAAGAAGACTCACCAGAAGGATCGCGATCCACACGATATCTTTGATAATGCTGTCGGCATCCTTATAGATCAGTGTGGAAGTCACATAGCGCACGATCAGAGGGATCGTAAGGGCGATGGCTGCAGACAAAGTGGCAAAAAACATATCCGCGCAGAACATGCCCATATAAGGCTTATAATAGCTGATCATCTTCTTCAGATTTCCTGTTTTATTCTTATTGTTCATTCCATTCCTCCTCATATATTTTATACATTTGAATTTGATATCTCTGTACTGCATCTGGCATTATAACACATACGGAAAGATAAAAACAGGCTGAGAGAAAGGTTTCTTTTCTCTCAGCCTGTATGATGTTTATATCCGTTTATTTATTCTTCTCATAGATGATCCGAAGCCCCTTAAGAAGCAGGTCCTCATCTAAGATGATATCCTTCTTGCAGTAAGGAACAATTCGTTTTGCAAGACCGCCGGTTGCTACCACTGTGGTCTTCTGTCCCAGTTCCTCCTCAATGCGGTCGATGATACCGTCCATAGCGCCTGCGCTGCTGTAGAGCACACCGCTCTTCATACATTCCACGGTATTCTTTCCGATCACATGCTTAGGCTCCTCAATGCCAATGCCGGAGAGCTGGGAAGCTCTGGAGGTCAGTGCATCCAGAGAGATTCTGACACCCGGAAGGATCATTCCGCCGATATAATTTTTCTTTGCATCGATGACGGAGGCTGTGGTTGCCGTTCCCATATCAATGATAATGAGAGGCAGCGGGTATTCCGCAACACCTGCCACTGCATCTGCCACCAGATCGGCACCCAGGGAAGCCGGGTTATCCATCATAATATTCAGTCCGGTCTTGATTCCCGGTCCAAGGATCATAACCTCTTTTTTCAGGATCTTTTCTGCTGCAAGCTTCGCACTGCGGGTGATCTGCGGAACTACAGAAGAAATGATACATCCCTCAATATCTTCACTGCTGATGCTGTAAATGTCCAGAACAGTCTTGATATCCACGGCATACTCAAGCTCAGTCTTGGTTCTGACAGTGGAAAGGCGCTCAATAAAATAAGTCTGCTCACTGTCGATGCCGCCTATTACGATGTTGGTGTTTCCAATGTCAATTGCTAAAATCATATCGAGGTTCCTCCATTTGAAGAAGTACATAAGATCGAAGAATCATACAAAAATCATATACTGAAAAACATCAGTCTTTTGGAATCGTAACCACTCTTCCTTTGATCAGGGCGCTGCCTACGGCTCCAACCACAACGGTAGCTGCGATCATCTCAACCACTGCATTCACACCTACAAAAGCGCAGATGAATACGATCACGTTTCTTCCGGCGATCAGTCCCTGTACATAATCGGTATTTCCAAAGAGCAGGACAAGGGAGGACATGAAGAACAGAGTGTTCAGGAATGCAGAAAAGAATCCTGTCACTGCGCATCCAACATATGCATTTTTCTTACGGAAAAATCTGAAGATATATCCAAGAAGAAAACCGTCCAGAAGTCTTGGAACGAATCTCTGGACAAAAGCCAGAAATGGATTGATAGCTGCCAGTGTAGCACCCATACCGCTTGGGATACCGATGCCGAAGCACTGAAGAAAGCTTAAAAGACCAAAGATACCGCCTGCAATAGCTCCGCCAACCGGTCCGAGCACAATGGCACAGATGGCAACCGGAATCATATTCAGGGAAATAGAGAGTGGTCCGATCGGAATGGTTCCGATTGGGGTGAAGGCAAAGATCAGCAGAACTGCTGTCATGAGTGCCATGATAGTAAGTGACTGTACGTTTGTTTTTTTCATTTGTTTTTCCTCCTTGTTACCGTTCCCTCTTATGGGGATACAATACATTTGAGTGCAGCACCGGGCTGCATAAATAAAAAGTGTCCGATTCCGGCCAGTACAGCGTGATCCATTTCAGACAGTAAACACCCGTCAGAAATAAAATTATACTGTCTTATTTCTCTCCGCTCATTCTGGCGAGAATCATATCGAGGATCTTACCGGATACCTCCTCCTTGCTGAGCAATGGAAGGGCAATCTCCTCATCCTCTGTAATCAGGGTCATCAGGTTTGTATCCACCTGGAAGCCTGCGCCTGCATCCTTTACATTGTTTGCGGCGATCATATCCAGATTTTTCTTCGCCAGCTTAGCCCTGGAATTACCGATCATGTTCTGGGTCTCCATGGAGAACCCGCAGAGAAACTGTCCCGGTCTTTTGTGCTCCCCAAGATATTTTAAAATATCATTGGTGCGCTCAAGCTCAATGGACAACTCTCCGTCTTTCTTTTTCATTTTTTCATCGCTTACATTTTTAGGTCTGTAGTCCGCCACAGCGGCAGCCTTGATAATGATATCCTGCTCCTCACTTCTTGAAGTGACAGCCTCATACATATCCTGCGCTGAAACCACAGGCACTACATTCACAAACATTGGCGGCTGAATAGCAGTACGTCCGCTCACCAGCGTGACATCTGCGCCCCTCAGCATGGCCATCTTTGCCATGGCGTAGCCCATCTTTCCGGAGGAATGATTGGTAAGATAGCGAACAGGATCCACAGCTTCCTGCGTAGGTCCTGCGGTAATGAGGATCTTCTTACCGGCCAGATCCTTTTCATAAGCGACTTCTCTTAAAATATACTGCAGAAGTGTTTCCGGCTCAGGCATTTTTCCCGCACCGGTATCCCCGCATGCCAGATAACCGCTGGCTGCATCGATCACCTCATACCCATAGTGCTCCAGAATCTTAAGATTATCCTGCACCACAGGATTGGTCAGCATATTTGTATTCATAGCAGGCGAAATAAACTTCTTACATTTACACGCCATTACGGTGGTGGTCAGCATATCATCTGCCAGCCCATGGGCCAGTTTTCCAATCACATTAGCTGTAGCCGGAGCGATCATCACCACATCCGCCTTTTTTGCCAGAGATACATGCTCCACACTGAACTCAAAATTCCGGTCAAAAGTATCCACCAGACACTTATTTCCGGTGAGAGTCTCAAAGGTGATAGGATTGATAAAATTCGTTGCATTCTTTGTCATCAGCACATGCACATCCGCATGCAGCTTTTTAAGCGCACTGGCCAGAGAAGCAATTTTATAAGCCGCAATACTCCCTGTAACCCCAAGCACAACAGTCTTACCCTTTAACATAATCCTACCTCCTTCATCCGATTTCCGTACTCATTATATTCAACCCCGCCCCCCAATGCAATGCCTTTTTCCCCTGTACCACATTTTATACACCCGCTCTGTTACTGTTCACTGGCAAGCCAGTAAACAGTAACTTCACAGGCCTATTTGGAGTTTTGCTTCGCAAAAGAGGCCTGCTCACCCCTGAATCACTTTCTCCGGTCACCTAATCAGCAAGTGATTTGGTGCCGTGTGAACTGTAACATGAAATCCCACTTGAAAAACCACGTTCGCTAGTATATGATAAGACACGAAGATTTAAAGGAGGTATAACATGAGACATCTTATGAGCCCTATGGATCTTTCCGTGGACGAGCTGTCAGATATTCTTGATCTGGCCAACGACATTGAGAAAAATCCAAAGAAGTATGCCCATGCATGTGCAGGCAAAAAATTAGCAACTCTGTTTTATGAACCAAGTACCCGTACCCGATTAAGCTTCGAAGCTGCAATGTACAACTTAGGCGGCAACGTTCTTGGCTTCTCCAGTGCAGACTCCAGTTCTGCCAAGAAAGGCGAAAGCGTAGCCGACACCGCACGCATGATCTCCTGCTATGCAGATATCTGCGCTATGCGTCATCCTAAGGAAGGTGCTCCTCTGGTAGCATCCATGACCGCTTCCATTCCAATGATCAATGCCGGCGACGGCGGACATCAGCATCCAACCCAGACCTTAACCGACCTGCTCACCATTCGTAATCTGAAAGGCCATTTCGATAACCTGACCATCGGTCTCTGCGGCGACTTAAAATTCGGCAGAACCGTGCACTCTCTCATCGAAGCCCTGGTAAGATACAACAATGTAAAATTCGTTCTCATCTCCCCTGAGGAGCTCCGCGTACCAAGCTACATCCGCGAGGACGTCCTTAAGAGAAACGGAAACGAGTTTACTGAAGTGGAACGTCTGGAGGACGCTCTGCCGGACCTTGACATCCTTTATATGACCCGCGTTCAAAAAGAACGTTTCTTCAACGAAGAGGATTATGTTCGCATGAAAGACTTCTACATTCTGGATAAACAGAAAATGGAGCTTGCCAAACCGGACATGTTCGTTCTTCATCCTCTCCCACGTGTCAACGAGATCTCCGTGGAAGTGGACGCAGACCCAAGAGCAGCCTATTTCCGTCAGGCCCAGTTCGGCGTATATGTCCGCA
The DNA here is from genome assembly GCA_018064695.1 of Candidatus Blautia equi. Taxonomy (GTDB): domain Bacteria; phylum Bacillota; class Clostridia; order Lachnospirales; family Lachnospiraceae; genus Blautia_A; species Blautia_A equi. Next base: position 6,039 of record JAGHUU010000249.1, read on the forward strand.
TGGCCCTGATTCTCACATTACTGGAGGTGGATCTCTCATGCTTAATGTAGGAGCTTTAAAAGAAGGCTATGTTCTGGATCATATCAAAGCCGGAAAAGCCATGACCATTTATCACGATCTTGCGCTTGACCAGCTGGACTGTACCGTAGCCATCATCAAAAATGCCCGCAGCGAAAAGATGGGCAAAAAAGACATCATCAAGGTTGAATGTCCTATCGATCAGGTAGACCTTGATATCCTGGGCTTCATCGATCACAACATCACCGTAAACATCATCAAAGACGGCGAGATTGTGGAAAAACGTGAGCTGAAGCTTCCAAAACAGATCAAAAATGTGATCAAATGCAAGAATCCACGCTGCATCACCTCCATCGAGCAGGGTCTGGAGCACATCTTTATTCTGGCTGACCCTGAAAAAGAGGTTTACCGCTGCAAATACTGCGAGCAGAAATACAGCGGACACCGCAACAAATAATTCTGGTTTTGAAATTCTGCTTTTACGCAGCAAAAAAAGGAACTCCAAAGGGAGTTCCTTTTTTTATTCACATCAGGTCCATCGATAAGCCGGGTTATGTCATTGGGTGATCATCTATCTAGGCCACGGATCGCTCCGGGGCTCAAGCGGCCCACCTGAAAGCACGACGGGCAGCCGTATCGCTTTCTTTTCGGTCTTGCTTCGAATGGAGTTTACATGTGCCCGCCCTGTTACCAGGTCGGCGGTAGTCTCTTACACTGCCTTTCCACCCTTACCCCACAAGTGAGGCGGTTTATTTCTGTTGCACTGGTCTGGGAGTTACCTCCACCGGACGTTATCCGGCATCCTGCCCTGCGAAGCCCGGACTTTCCTCATCTGTACCCTTTCGTCTGTACATCTGCGATCACCTGGTGGGCCTGACGCGAAGGTTATTTTAACATTCTATTGCATGGATTTCAACCACAAATATTATTATTTGTCTGCTGGTTTCAGATCATGGTGTATGGGAATTTTATGCCGGCACAGGTGAGCTTAAGCTCCGGGAATGCAGCTGCAAGCTCCTTTTCCATCTCTTCCATGAACATGTATTCCGTGCCGTAGTGTCCCGCATCTATGATGCAGAGGCCGTCTGCCACGGCGTCAATGCCGCTGTGATGGTCAATATCGCCGGTAATATATACCTCTGCTCCCATGCCAAGAGCATTCTTAATCATACTTTTTCCGGATCCGGTGCACATGGCTGCACGGACAACCTCTTTATCAAGATTTCCAAAGACTCTGACCTCCGGAAGATCAAAGGCTTTCTTTACCAGCTCCGCGCAGGCTCTTAAGGTCATCTTTTCAGGCAGCGTGCCAACGCTTCCGATTCCCTGTACATCCTCGCCGTCCTCATATGTTGCCTCAAGAGGCTGTACCTCCTTAAGGCCCATACGCTCGCTGCTGATATGTGCCATGCCAAGCACATCATAATTGGTATGCATGGCATAGTAAGTGATCCCGTTTCTTATAAGGGAGAGGATCTTTCTGCCCTCAAAGGTTTTATGGTTGATCCGCTTTACACCTGAAAAGATCATGGGATGATGGGTGAGAATGAAATCTGCGCCGCAGGCAATGGCCTCAGCGAGCACAGGTTCTGTGAGATCCAGTGCAAGGAACACATGATGGATCTCCCCCTCTGCATCTCCCACCAAAAGTCCCACATTATCCCAGCCCTCGGCGGCGCTGCATGGATAATGCTCCTCAAGATAAGACAGCAATTCTTTTTTTATCATACTGATCTATCCACCTTAATCAAAATATTGAAGACCGGCGCGCAGCATGCGCATCTTTTCTTCGATCTCCGGTTTTCTCTGCTCCGCCACATCCGCGGAAGCTGCGGAGAGCTTTTTCAGGATGTCCTCGCAGAGAATCATTTCGCGGTTGATAAATTTTAGAAGCACAGGATCCTTCTCCATAAGGAGGAAGCGACCAAAATACTCCTCAACCTCGTTGTACGGTTCCACCTGCAGGGTATCCCCCGGAACCACACGGATCATGGGGTAATACTTGCCCTCCTCAAAGATCATCCGCTCCCCGGCGATCTCCCATCCAATGCTGTGGATGAACCGGCGGAAATGCGCAAGATCCGACTGGGGCTGCAGGATCAGCTCTTTAAAATCAGGCAGGAGCTCCGCTCCGTCTGTGAGGATGCGCTCCATGAGGAAACCGCCCATTCCGGCGATCACCAGGGTGTCGCCCTCCCCGTGCTTCAGAGCTGCAAGGCCATCGCTGAGTCTGGTTTTGATCTTCTCTGAAAAACCATACTCCGCAATGTGCTCCTCCGCTCTGGAGAGCGGGCCTTTCCGCACATCCATAGCAAGGGCTGACGGTATTTTTTTATTTAAAACCAGGAAGATCGGCAGAAAGCCGTGGTCACAGCCCACGTCCACCAGTCTGTTTCCCTCTGTCACCATATCTGCAAGCGCAGTCAAACGCAAGGACAGCTGCATAGGTCTCTCCTTAATCCAGGTAATCCTTCAGTTTGCGGCTGCGGCTCGGGTGACGAAGCTTTCGAAGAGCCTTGGCCTCAATCTGACGGATACGTTCTCTTATTACGTTAAATTCTTTTCCTACTTCCTCCAGGGTGCGGGCACGTCCGTCGTCCAGGCCGAAGCGGAGTCTCAGTACCTTCTGCTCTCTCTCGGTCAGGGTTCCCAGAACCTCGATGAGCTGCTCTTTTAAAAGAGTGAAGGCTGCTGCATCAGCAGGGACAGGCACATTGTCATCCTGAATGAAATCGCCCAGGTGGCTGTCCTCCTCCTCACCGATAGGGGTCTCCAGGGATACCGGCTCCTGGGAGATCTTAAGGATCTCGCGGACACGGTCCACACTCATATCCATCTCCTCCGCGATCTCCTCAGGGGATGGCTCACGGCCAAGCTCCTGCAGGAGCTGACGGGAAACACGGATCAGCTTGTTGATGGTCTCCACCATGTGCACAGGAATACGGATCGTACGGGCCTGATCCGCAATGGCTCTGGTGATCGCCTGGCGAATCCACCAGGTAGCGTAAGTACTGAATTTGTAGCCTTTTCTATAATCAAATTTCTCTACTGCTTTGATAAGTCCTAAGTTTCCTTCCTGAATGAGATCCAGGAAGAGCATGCCGCGGCCCACATAACGTTTGGCAATACTTACAACCAGACGCAGGTTTGCCTCAGCAAGGCGTTTCTTGGCGCTCTCGTCTCCCTCTTCCATTCTCTGGGCAAGTTCGATCTCCTCATCCGCAGTCAGAAGGCTGACTTTACCGATTTCCTTCAGGTACATGCGGACAGGATCCTCAATGCTGACACCCTCCGGGATAGAAAGATCGATCTTATCCAGTTCAATATCTTCCTCATCCAGCTTGTCGATGTCGGCATCGTCGTCATCCATGAGTAACTGCTCATCCGGGTTTTCGGTGATGCGCAGAACGTCCACGCCGCTGGCCTCAAGAAAATCAAAGACCTTTTCCATCTGCTCCAGATTCAGGGGCTGATCTTTAAAATAATCGTTGATCTCCTGGTATTCCAGCACGTTTTTCTTTCGCTTTGCAACCTCTAAAAGGCCGGTGAGCTTCTCGCTGAATTTTGCCATGTTCATTTCCATCGGTAATCATACCTCCATTAAAAAACGTTTGAAACATTTGTTGCTTTTTTGTATCTGAACCGGGTTCCGCTAACGTGCAGTCAGGTCATTCAAAGGAGATCTGCATCTGGGATCTTTTTCTGCCAAGATCTTCCAGCTCTTTTTTTCTCCTGATGATATCCTGAAGGCCCTGCATATCTGCAGGATCCCAGTTTTTATTTTTTTCTTTCAGGCTCTCCTCCTTGATGCGGAGCAGGGTATCGGAGAAGGCGCGGTTCTGTTCCGCGGCGGTCTCCAGATGAATGGTGGCGTTAAACAGTGACGCTACCTCCCTCTGTTCCTCGCTGTCGGTGAAGGCATTTAAAAGCCTGGCCGGATTTACATCCCCGTTCTTTCTCTGTTCAAAGAGCATCTCTGCCACCTCTCGGTAGAGGGGTACCACGAAGTCCTCCGGGGTAAGGTACTTCTCCACTGTGGAAAAGGTCTTTGGATATGTGACCATCCAGGTGAGCATCAGCTTCTGGGCTTTATCCGCGGCGGATTCTTTTTTCTTAAATTCAGGCTTTGCACCGCCTGATGGGACAGGGCGGCTCTCTCTTCTCTGTTCAGCCGGCGTGCCCTTCATGGCAAGCGCACGGACTCTCTTTTTCAGGTCCTCGCTGCTGATGCCGTACTGACGGTACTTCTTTACAATGGCCTCCACATAGAGATTCCGCTCCAGCTCATCGGAGAGCTCCAGCAGCATGGCGGCACAGTTTTCAAAGAAACGGTTGGCGCCCTGCGGTTCTGCCATTGGGTAATTGTCCTCAGAGATCTGCACACGGAACATAAAGCTGTCCATGGCCTCGCCCAGGCGCTGTTCAAAGGCCTCGGCGCCAAGAGCTTTGATAAACTCGTCCGGATCCTTATACGGTTTCAGACTTACCACCCTGGAGTTTACGCCGGCATCCCGAAGGATAGGGATGGCACGAAGGGCAGCTTTGATACCCGCTGCGTCGCTGTCGTAGATCAGGAGTACCTCCTGCGTGTAGCGCTTGATCAGGCTGGCATGGCCGGAAGTCAATGCCGTTCCAAGGGAAGCCACCGCATTGGTGAAGCCCGCCTGGTGCATGGATATGACATCCATGTAACCCTCGCAGAGGATCAGATACGGCTTTCTGGTGGTGCGGGCTATGTTCAGTCCGTACAGGTTTCTGCCCTTGTCAAAGATCATGGTTTCCGGGGAGTTCAGGTACTTGGGCATGCCGTCTCCCATGACTCGTCCGCCAAAACCGATGACTTTATTATTTACATCCATAATAGGAAAGATGACTCTGTTCCAGAATTTGTCATACATGCCGCGGCGCTCGTCCACGTTGAAGAGACCGGATTCCCGGAGCTGCTCATCTGTGTAGTCCTTGCTCTTAAGGAAACGGTAAAGGGCGTCGCTGTATTTGTCGGAATATCCAAGGCCGAAGCTTCGTATGGTCTCCTCGCTGAGGCCGCGGTTCACAAGATACTGCCAGGCCTGTGCGCCGTTTTCTCTTCGGAGCTGGTAGTAGAAATACTGGGCTGCCTGCTTGTTGATCTCCAGCATTTTTGCCCGCTTCTCTGCTTTTTCCCTGGCTTCTTTTGAATATTCGATCTTTGGCAGTTCCACACCGGCACGGTCTGCAAGGCTCTTTAAGGCCTCGCCGAAGGTGAAGTTTTCATACTCCATCACAAAGGAAAACACGTTTCCGCCGGCGCCGCAGCCAAAGCAGTAATACATCTGCCTGGATGGGGTTACGGAGAAGGAGCCTGTCTTCTCATTGTGGAAGGGGCACAGTCCAAAATAGGAATTGCCTTTTCTGGTAAGCTTTACATATTGGGATATTACGTCAACAATATCATTTTTCATTCTGACTTCTTCTATGATATCGTCCGAATAGCGCATGAAAAACCTCCTTAATGGTTATGTTTCAATATACCTCCCAGGATTTTGGGATAAAAATCTCGCGAAATCTATCCATGGAATACTGATCTGTCATACCGGAGATGTAATCACATACCACGATATTGGGATCGGCACCCTTCTGAATCTGCTCACCGTACTCCCGGGACATGTTTTCCGGATGACGCAGATAGTATTGATAAAGCTGAGTGAGCATCTCCTCAGCTCTCTTTTCTTCTTTTTTGGCATTGGGGTTTGTGTAGACCTCCTCAAACATGATGGCCCGGAGCTCGGATAAGGCCTCCTGGATCTCATCGGACATCTGAATATGGTCTTTTCCCATGCTGTTTTCGATAATGTTATGTACAAAAGTATTTAACCGCTCCTTGGTATTGTAGCCAAGAGTGATGCGGAGTGTAACAGGAATGTTATCCTCCGTGAGGATGCCGGCACGCTGGGCATCATCCATATCATGATGAATATAGGCGATCTTATCGGAAAAACGGACGATCTGGCCTTCCAGTGTGGCAGGTTTTCCGCTGGTTCTGTGGTTCAGGATTCCATCCAGGACCTCCCAGGTAAGGTTCAGTCCTTCTCCGTCTTTTTCCAGAAACTGTGCCACCCTAACGCTCTGCTTATAATGGGCAAAGCCGGCAGGATTTAAACGGTCCAGCGCACGCTCCCCCGCGTGCCCAAACGGTGTATGGCCAAGGTCATGGCCAAGGGCGATGGCCTCCACCAGGTCCTCATTCAGCTGTAAGGCTTTGGCTATGGTTCTGGAGATCTGTGAGACCTCCAGGGTGTGGGTCAGGCGGTTTCTGTAATGATCCCCCTGCGGTGCCAGAAACACCTGTGTCTTATCCTTCAGTCTTCGAAAAGATTTGCAGTGCAGAATTCTGTCCCTGTCCCTCTGATAGGCGGTACGGATGTCACACTCTTCCTCAAAGCGCTCCCGGCCTTTGCTGTCGGCACTGAAAGCAGCAAATGGACTGAGCAGCTCCCGTTCCCTCTGTTCCATACTCTCTCTTATATTCATCGTTCATACCCCAATATACGATTTCAATACTTTTCATATTCCTGTTTTCACAGGAACACTCCCTCTGTAATGATTATTCTGCGATATTTCCGAAATTCCTCTTTTTTCTGTAAAAATTTCGCAGAAAAAAGTCAGCAAAAAAGACAGAAAACAGCATCTTTTTCAGAATAAAGCTGTTTTCTGTCTTAATCATCAGTTGCTCTCTGCAGGGGAACCCTGGAAGCTCATCAGATCGTAAACGATTCCGTTGATTGCAATGTGGGAACCCTGTCCTACGATTCCTACAAAATTATTCTTAGCGGTTCCAAAGCCCAGTGGAGAGGAGGCATTGATAACCAATCCGATGGAGGTTTCGATAACCGCTAATGAACTTGTTCGATCCTGTCCGCCAAAGCCGTATACATAATCGCCCTCACCAACCATTTCCATTCTGGTATGTTCGGTGATGATCTCAAGCGCACCGCTCTGGCTGCCGATCAGATGGATGATCTGACCATTGATGCGCATCACACAGGAACCGGAATTGAAGTCGAGCACGCCGCTGGTATCTGCAACGCTTCCAATTCCGCAGACCTCTGTTCCGCTTCCGGTGAATTCCAGGTTGAAGTTTCGGATATGGATATCCTGCACTCCCTCCCAGATTCCAACAATAATACCGATATTTACACGGAAATTAGCAGATATACCGCAGTCTCTTAAGTTGATCGGAACTGTTCCCTTGTATGCACCAATACCAACCGCATGAACACCGGCAACATTAATGCCGATACGACCGGAGGTAATATCAATGCCGGAGAGTTCAGTGGCAATACCGCCGCCGATTCCCACACAGTTCTCACCATCCACATTGATCTGCATATCACCGGAGTTCCTGAACATAATCTTTCCAAAGCCGCTCTCTGCGTTGGCTCCAATGGCATAACAGTCATAACCTTTTACATCCATTACCAGTTCGCCATGGCCTTCAATGGAGAGGGAGCTGCCCTCCGGAACATGAATACCTTTGGCATTGATCTTATTGCTTCCCTCAAGAACCAGTGTCACATGAGCGCCTTCGCCGATATCGATACACGGTTCATCAGCCACGGAATTCAGGCGGACATTTTCCAGTTTCATCGTGCAGTTTACGCCGTCCTTCACACGGATGACCATATCTGCCGTATACTGGGTACTTCCAATGATGTTGATGGATTCTGTCGATACATTGATCTTGGTATAGTTTTCCATGGCCAGCTGAACCACAGAAAGCTCTCCCGGACGGCTGGCTGTATATACCATACGCTGGGTTCCGCCGGCCTTAAGATTCTCATCCACAATGATCTTTTTGATATCCTCCGCGATCTTCGGCACGATCTCAAGGTTTGGTCTTGCGGTGATATATCCCTGGATCATATCTACGCCCAGTCGGATAACTGTTTTCAGCTCGCTCTCTGTCTCCACGCCCTCTGCCAGGATCAGCATATCATTTTCACGGGCAAAGGAAATGAGACTGTTTACGAAGAACTGTTTCTTCATATTTCGGTCAATGCCGGTGATCAGAAGACGGTCAAGCTTGACGATCTGCGGCATGTAGCGAAGGATACTGTTTGTGTTGGAGTAACCGCTGCCGTAGTCATCCATGGCAAGGTTAAAGCCTTCCTTATCACGTCTGGTGTTCAGCGTAACAAGTGCCTCATCCTCTATCTCTCTCTGCTCAGTGATCTCCACTACCATTCGTTTCATAAGATGACCGTAGAGATGCTTCAGCAGATTGTAATCGGTATCATTGAGAAGGAAGCCGGGAATAGAATTGATAAAGATCCTTACATTATCCGGAAGCTCCATGGCATCGATCTGAGCAAGGACATTAAAGAAGGAGTAGCGTTCCACCTCATAGGAACGTTTATTTCGCTCCGCATATTTCAGGATCTTAAGTGGGGAGACCATTACATCTGTATCAGATCTCATCAGGGCCTCATAAGCAACAATAGAGCCGTCTTTTGCGGACACGATAGGCTGGTAAGCGTATCGTAAACGGTTATTGTCCAGAATATCCATGATCAGCTTTTCATCCTGATCATTGTAATCCTGCTCTCTCTCACCGACGTCGTTCTTACGTCTGTTATCCTTGTCCTCCTGTTTTACATAGAGAACGGTATTCACAAATTTTTCTGAAGGTGCTTCTCCGTCATCCTCCACAAAAGCTTTTCCAACATTCAGTTTTACAGAATAGTCCTTCTCGGAGAGCTCATAAGCGTTGTCCATGCTCTCCTGGATCTTGTTGATGAAGAATGTTACATCATCATCTCCGTCCTCCGGACACTCTATGGCAATAACGAACTCGTCACTGCCCACGTGACCAATAAAATCTCTTCCGCGAAGACAGGATTTTAAAACTCTTGCCAGAGTGGAGATAACCAGGTTGCCTTCGTTGTAACCGTAGGCCATATTGATACTGTTCAGTCTGTCCACATCTACAGCTACCAGGCAGATCTGATGATTATCACGCTGCACAGCTACACGGAAGGTATCCATCTCATCCAGGAAACCGCGGTAGTTGTAGAGACCTGTCATGTTATCCCAGATATCCTCGCTCTTCAGCTGTTTTTTATTTACATACATTGCCTTATCAGCAGCGGTGAGGGCGATCTCGCTCTCCTCCCCCGGTGCGTGTGTGGCAATACCGAAGGAGACATGGAGGTTGTCTCTGGAAAGCTGATTGTTTACTTCTTCCAATGCTTTAAAGAGTTCTTCTCTGGATACTTTTCTGCTGATGATAACAAATTCGTCACCGCCGTAGCGATACATGCGGCTTCCTTTCGGAAGCCCCTTCTGAACTGTATTTACCACCTGGACAAGAACCTCATCACCTCTGTCATGTCCGTATTTATCATTGATGAGTTTAAAGTTGTCCACATCAATGAGAACAGTATCATAACTCTCTTTTTTCAGATCCTCCAGCTCAAACTGCAGATTGTGTCGAAGCAGCAGACCGGTAAGTCTGTCCTTCTTATAAGTGGTCATTACAAGATAATCATAATATACACAGGTGATCACAGCCAAAGCCACGTTGATGACGTTTCCGTCTCCCGAAATGGATTCGGTATAGACAGAAAAGAACAGGATCAGCATCATGGTCACATCAAAGAAATAGTCGATCTTATCGCGGTTGCTTTTGCTTCTGACCAGTCCAAGCGCAAAAAACAGTGCCGCAATTCCAAAATTCACATGAACCATTTGCTGCAGATTCAGGCACAATGCGCAGATATTAAAAACTGCAATGACAGAGCATACCGTAATTGCATACTTGCTGGTATAGGAAGCGATCAGAATCAATACCAGCAGAACACCGACTCTTAATGCCTGCTCCAGATCCCAGAAAACATTATCCTGAAACTGTTTCTGCACATACTCCGGAGTCTGTGGGATATGGCGCAGCATGGATAAGATCAGACATGCTATAAGGGCTGCAATAAATTCCAAACGAAAACGTCTGGAAAAAGCTCTGTCGTTGATCACCAGACAGATGGTGAAGACAGTCAGAAGGGCTATGATCCAGTTAAACTCTAAAATAATTGCCATGATAATTCCTCTGTAAATGGATAATATGATTGCATTTGTCTATTAACATACTTATTTTTAATATACAAAATTTTTCAGTTCAAAACAATACGAAATAGAAGCCAAACGGATAAAATATGATATTTTCGGCTGCGAAATTTCTTTCTTGCATGAAAAGCTGCGAATCCTATATAATATCTGCAGAATCAAGAAAAAGAGGTGTTTTCATGGAACAGTTAATTACAAGAGATATGACCATTGCGGAGATCCTCAAGGTGAACTCCAACCTGGCTGCCGTTCTGGAATCCGTAGGCATGCACTGCGTAGGCTGCGCCGCTTCTCTGGATGAGACCCTTGAAGTAGCTGTTATGGTCCACAATATTGACCTTAACAATCTTCTCACCCGCCTGAACATTCTGGCTAACGCACTGGCAGGCAAATAAAAAACACAGAAAAACACGTGCAAAAAAAGAAACCGGCTGGGACAGATATCTGTCCCGCCGGTTTTTTTCATTTTAATTTAAGAGATCGATCACGCAGCTGCGCAGTCATTCCATAAATTATGCCCAAGGATTCTCGGTTGGATATGGAAGGCTCTTTGGCTGGTTGTAAGCGATGTCTTTGATTCCAAGATATTTGAATACCTCGAACATGAGTTTTCCAACATGTGCGAAAGCAACTGCTCCGTGATGTGGATATCCCTTCTGAACGAGTACGTGACGATAGAAACGTCCCATCTCAGGAATAGCGAAGATACCGATTCCACCGAAGGATCTGGTAGGTACATCAAGAACCTCGCCCTCAGCGATGTAGCAGCGAAGCTGTCCCTGGCTGTCACACTGCAGACGATAGAAGGTGATATCACTTGCTGCGATGTCTCCCTCAAGAGTTCCACGGGTGAAGTCTGGCTCGGAACCAACTTGCTCAAGAAGACGATGCTGGATGAGCTGATATTTAACAGCACGATCTGCACACATCTTGCAGCTTGGGGTATTTCCACAATGGAATCCCATGAAGGTATCGGTAAGTTTGTATCCAAGATCACCGATCTTATCCTCATCGTAGATGTACTGTGGAACGGAGTTGTTGATGTCAAGAAGGGTAACAGTATCGCCGGATACGCACATACCAATGTACTCGGAAAGAGCACCGTAGATATCTACCTCACAGGATACCGGAATACCGCGGGATGCAAGACGGCTGTTTACATAGCATGGCTCAAAACCAAACTGGCTTGGGAATGCCGGCCAGCACTTGTCAGCAAATGCAACGTATTTTTTGCTTCCTTTGTGAGCCTCTGCCCAGTCAAGAAGAGTAAGCTCGAACTGAGCCATACGTGCGGAAAGCTCTGGATAATATTTTCCTTCGCCCATCTCAGCTGCCATATCTGCACATACCTCTGGGATACGTGGATCGTTAGCATGCTCTTTATAGGAAACAAGAAGGTCAAGCTCGGAGTTCTCTTCGATCTCAACACCGATCTCATAGAGACCAACGATTGGTGCGTTACAAGCGAAGAAGTCCTGTGGACGTGGTCCGAAGGTAATGATCTTCAGGCTGGAAAGACCAAGAATGGTACGAGCGATCGGAACGAAATCTACCATCATATCAACGATCTCATCAGCAGTTCCTACAGGATACTCTGGGATGTAAGCGTTTTTGATATGACGCATTCCAATGTTGTAGGAGCAGTTAAGCATACCACAGTAAGCATCACCACGTCCGTTGATCATGTCGCCGTCACCCTCAGCTGCTGCAACGTACATAACCGGTCCGTCGAAGTTCTGAGCGATCTGGGTCTCTGGAGTCTCTGGTCCAAAGTTTCCAAGGAAAACGGTAAGAGCGTTGCAGCCTGCAGCTTTAACTTCTTCTACTGCTTTCAGCATGTCTTTCTCGTTCTCAACGGTTGTTTTAGCTTCGTAGATTGGAAGACCTTTCTTCTCGCAGGAAGCTACGATGTTTGCACGACGCTGCTCGGAAAGAGCGATTGGGAAGCAGTCACGGCTAACAGCGATGATACCAAGCTTCACCTCAGGGATGTTTGTGGATTTCATTGGAAATCTCCTCCTTTTTCTTTCATTTATTCTTTTTAAATCACATTATATAAATGTTCTTATTGAGTTCAGGTAAGCCTGAACATTTATCTGTACTCCCCGCAGCATGCGCCGCAGGGAATTACATTCATGATGATCAGATAAGACCTGCGATATCGATGTTCTCACCAACGAGACCTACGTATGCGCCGTCAGCTGCCTCGGAGCTCTCAGCATGAGCAAGGAGCCATTTGTTTCTTGCCCAGAGGAGTTTGTCGTCTCCGCCGCGAACCTTAAAGCCCTCCGGCATCTCGGTGTTGGTTGCCCATGGAAGAGCGATCAGTACCTGGAAGCCTTTGGAAGCATCGGTGTGGCATGGTGCATAGTGAAGGGAGGATCCGAATACTTCTACAAGAACGCCTGCAGGAGCGCGGAAAGCCTTAACTTTTGCAGTATCAAGTTTGCCGTCTACGATGTCATCCATTTTTGCAAGCAGAAGGATGAAATCCTCTGTTCCAAGGTTGAACTCGCTGTCGCGATGATACTCAAGACAGTTCAGTTTGGTGTTGTGGCCGTTGCACCAGCCCATCTGTACAGGCATTCCGCCGTAGCAGTTGTCACGGATGACAGCGGTAGCAGCCAGTTCCTGAAGGATTGGCTCGGTTGGAACATAGCCGGTTCCCTCCGGAAGTGGAGTTTTCTTAAGAGCTTCGATGATCTCTGCACAGGCATCATCAATACCGTTGAAAACCTGTCCATATGGTTTGAATTCAGGATCAAATACAGAATAAATAGTCATTTTTTTAATCTCCTTTAATACTCAGAAATTACAGCAGGTTAGGGAACAGTGCCTTGCATGCAGGATAGATCTGTTTGAACTGCTGATAACGAGCCTCGTATTTAGCGGTAAGCTCCGGATCAGGCTCTACAGTTTCTTTAATGCTGATCAGGGCATCACATGCTTCCTGAACGCTCTTATATTTACCAACTGCAACCATAGCCAGAAGTGCTCCGCCGTATCCAGGACCCTGCTCGGTCTGTGGAATGTCAAGCGGGATACCAAGGATGTTGGAAAGCATGGTTCTCCACAGTGGGGATTTGGATCCGCCGCCGCAGATCATGGATCTTGGGATGTCAACGCCAAGGCTCTTAGCTACCTCAAAGCTGTCACGGATAGCAAAGGAAACACCCTCAAGAACTGCCTGTACCATATCGGAACGGGTAGTTGCCATGGTCATACCAATGAAGGTTGCACGGGAATTGGTATCGTTGATCGGGCTTCTCTCTCCCATCAGGTATGGAAGGAAGAATACTTTGTTCTCACCCAGTTTATCAGGGGTGATATCTACCTGCTCTGCTGCGTAGTCCTGGGTTTTCAGGATCTCATCGCAAAGCCATTTGTTGCAGCTTGCTGCGGAAAGCATACATCCCATCAGGTGATATCCGCCGTCTGCATGTGCAAAGCTGTGTAATGCGTTGTTAGGATCTACGCCGAATTTATCGGAGGAGATGAAGATGGTTCCGCTGGTTCCAAGGGAGATGTTGCATCCGCCTGCACCAACTACGCCGGTTCCTACTGCTGCTGCAGCGTTATCGCCTGCACCTGCGCAGACAACTACGTTCTCCGGAAGGCCAAGAGCCTTTGCAGTTTCAGGAAGAAGGGTTCCTACGGACTCGTAGCTCTCAAAGAGCTTAGGCATCTGAGCCTCGGTGATTCCGCAGAGTTCCAGCATTTCTGCACTCCATTTTTTATTCTGAACATCCAGAAGAAGCATACCGGAAGCATCGGAATAATCGCATGCATGAACGCCGGTCATTTTATAAACTACATAATCTTTTGGAAGCATGATCTTAGCGATCTTAGCGAAGAGCTCTGGCTCGTTCTCGCGCATCCAGAGGATCTTTGGAGCGGTGAAGCCTGCAAATGCAATGTTTGCAGTGCGTGCGCTTAATACGTCACGGCCGATAGTTTCATTCAGGTAATCTACCTCTTTAAAGGTACGTCCATCGTTCCAGAGAATTGCCGGACGAAGTACGTTGTCGTCTGCATCAAGAGCAACGAGACCATGCATCTGTCCGCCTACACCGATACCTGCAACATCGGAAGCGTCGAAGCCTTCCATAAGCTCAGGAATTCCGGCAAGACATGCATCCCACCATCCCTCTGCAGGCTGCTCGCTCCAGCCCGGCTGTGGGAAGAAAAGCGGATATTCTTTGGTAACGGTATTTAATACTGTACCATCGTCAGAAACCAGAAGCAGTTTACATGCAGATGTACCAAGATCTACACCGATTGTTTTCATCAAGTTTTACCCCCTTGTATAGCAAGAATACTATTATTATACACAATTTCAGAAATATATCCATACTTTTTTGGTGATTTTCGTTATTAAATATTTGCTTTTAAACGTGTTTTTGTACAAATTAGCACAAAATCAAAATATGAATAGCAACAATTATGAATAGCATACAGACCTTGTTTTATCTGAAAAGATCGGCAAGAATCTGGGCTGCTGATTTTTCTGTATAGCCGTCCGGATCGGTGAGAACGCCCTTGCCGTTTACGTACCAGCGGAACTGGTCATAGTCCGTAAGGAAGTAGGTTCCTCTGGCTACCTTCGGATATTTCTGATACCATGCCGGGTAATACTTTTTCATGTAATACTCGGCAAGTCTTACCGCTTCACTGTCACTCTTCCAGTTCTTTGTATAGGTTCCCGAGATCATAACTCCCGGAGGGCTTGCGTGAAGAAGCACCACGCTTCCATCTGAGCACTGTCCCACTACAATATAAACATGTTCAGAGTTGTACATGATGTCGCCGGCTTTATAATCTTTTATGCTGTAGATGGACCTGCAGGTGCCCCAGCCTCTGCCGCGGAAGTTATCCCCGTAGCTCTGGGACCACATAACATAGCCCGGTCCCCCGCTGGTGGTATGCAGCGTATTATATACGGTCCAGCCCAGATATCCCGCGCAGTCCAGGCCGTTTCTGGTCTCATACTCGTGATTTCTGTAATTGTATTTCGCAGTCTGCTGAAGGGCGAATTTTTCCCACAGCGGACTGACGCCTATTGTTCTGGAATCAATGCCGGAGCCATGCCTGGAGCCGGAAAAATCCCAGCCGCCACCCAGCATATACATGGTGGAGCCCACAGGCTGAAGACCTGTCAGCAGAAAGTTTCTGATGGTATTTTTTCCCTGTGCGGTAGGGACCGTCTGTTTTACAGGGATCTTATAAGTGATGCCGTTTTTATCATACGGGCCGGAAACGCCGGTCTCCTCGTCATATCCCCGCACCGTGTA
>JAGHUU010000163.1 GCA_018064695.1 Candidatus Blautia equi
ACGCCAATACAGTTGAATAGCCAAAGAAACGCCCACCTCGCTGAAAGCGACTTCAAATGTGGGCGTTTCCGTTACAGTTCAGACAGCGTCTGAACTGTAACTGGAGTAAACCCTGTATTTTTATGCAAATCCCCATTTCTTTACTATTGTTTCTATCTTTGATAAAATAAAAGAAAAAGGAAGGTGCATGGATTATGGCAAAAAGAATCATCACCATCAGCCGCGAATTTGGAAGCGGCGGCCGTTATATCGGAGAACATCTGGCTAACAGACTTGGCTATGAATTATACGACAGAGACCTGATCTCCAGGGTCATTCAGCGGACCCTTCTGCCGGAGAGCATGGTTGTAGCCTACAACGAAGCCATGAAAGGAAACAACCATTTCAGCAACCTGTATCTGCGGGATACCTCTGTGAACGACACCATCATCGACGCCCAGAGAAAGATCATTCTGGAGATCGCCGAGAAGAAAGACTGTATCATCGTAGGCCGCTGTGCCAACCATTACTTAAGAGAATGGGACGAAGTCTTAAACGTCTTCATCGAGTCCGATCCTACTGCCCGCATCAAGCGTATCGCCATGCTGCATAACTGCTCTGAAGCAGACGCCCTCCGCATGCGCGAAGAATACGATAAAAAGCGCAGTCTCTACTATCAGTACTGCACCAACCATTCCTGGGCAGACAGAACCTACTTCGACATCATCCTGAACAGCAACCAGATCGGTCTGGACCGCTGCGTGGACATTCTGGAAATGATCTGCAAAGAAGCTTAAACTGCATAAAAAATGAAACAATGGGGACAGGGACCTGGTCCAATTTTGTCATACAAAATGGACCAGGTCCCTGTCCCCATTGTTTCATTTTTTATCCTGTTCTCCGTAGAACAGGCCTCTTCCGCCTGTTCCCAGATAAAATCTTCCAAATGTGCGGCAGTCACCGTCCATGCAGTTGATATCTCCAAAGTGCTGATCTGCTTCTGTGAGAAGCGTATAGCTCAGACCTTCGTCCTCTGTTCTGTAGAATCCGTAGAAACCGTTTAACTTTGCCGCTATATAAATGGCTTTGCCGGAAGCAAAGTAGTCGGCGCAGTCTCTGCCAATGCCAAGGCCCATGCGGTAGATGATATCCCCATCCGCGCTGAGCTTCCGGATCACAAATACATCCTGGTCTTCCCGGTATTCCAGCTTGTAAAGGCCATGCTCTCTAACAGAAATATAGGCGGTACCCTTCTCCCCTGCTGCAAACTTCACGCAGGTCTTATCTGCCACATCGATCAGGGAGAAATCAAATGCCGGGAGTTTTTCTTCCCTGACTTTAAAATGATCTCCGTATTCTTTGCTGAGATAAATGCGTCCGCACTCATCAAAACCATAGAAAAGCTTTGCATCCACGCGGTCCGAAAAAGCCTTAAAGCCTTTCGCCGGTCCTTCGATCTCCACTTTTCTGAAAGATGCTCCGCTGTCATGACTCACCACTACCATATCCGACGGAAGCTGAATTCCCTGAGCCACAGACCACACAATGTGTTTTCCTGCCTCGGACACAGCCACGAATCCGGTATTTACATTTGGCTCCTCAATAAGACGGAAGGCCGCGTCCAGCTTATCGCTGAGTCCGTATGGGAGCGGGATCCTCCGGTAAGTCTTACAGCCGTCATCCGTGCGGATCAGGCCGCCCTTGGTAAGTCCGGTCCAGTTTCCTCTGGCAGTAATTACGATATGCTCCGGTGCCTGATCGGAAAAGTCTGCGTTCAGACAGGTGATATAGCGGTTTCCGTCCGGGTCATCAAATGAATTTTTGCATGCCTCGTCCAGATTCCGGAAAGCAAAGCCGCCCAGGTCTCCCACAATGTCCAGCAGCTGTACGTCGCTGCCAGGAAGTCCGTAGCAGTTGATATGAACCGTCTCCTCTATGCCGTCGCTCCAGTCAGAAAAAGTAACTTCCGGATCTAAAAGGTTTGTGGTTCGGAACACGCCGGTTCCTGTATTAAACCAGGCCTCGTTTTCATTGAATGGGTTGATCTTAAGATCGCTGAGCCAGTGGATCAGATTTGCTCCGCCGTTGTACTCAGGCTTCATATAGGAAGTGCGGAAAATCATGTGTCCCACAGTGAGGCCATAAAGAAATTCCTCCCAGGTTTTTCCGCCGTCAAAGCTTCTGTAAAGGGAATCCCCGTTCCGTTTATTTGCGGAAGATACACAGATAAAATTCTTCTCCGGGATCAGTGCAATGCCGGAAATACCCGTGTCCTCCTGGGAAGGTGTGATATCTTCCACAGCTCCAAGCTTTCCATCCCGAACCGGGTATTTCAGCACCTGTCCGTACAGAATTCGTCCGCCGTCACAGCTATAAGCCATCTCCGCAAACCAGTATGTTTTAGGCATCACAGAGGTGGTGAGATAAAAACCTTCCTCCGTAACCGCCACGCGAAGCGGTACGGAACCCGGCATCTTAATGCCCTCCATATCTCCCTTACACGGAACCGGCACGGCTTCAAAGCTTTCGCCGCAGTCGTAGGAGACATAAAGTGTGGCGCCGCGCTCCACCACCTCCTCTACAGAACCGTTCTTTAAAGTAGTATTTCTTCCTGTGTGCACAGCTGTGCTCACACCTGCTGTCCCCACCAGAAGCACTTTTCCGTCTCTGCTCTCAGAGACAAAGGTCAGGTAATCCTCCGGAAGTGCCGCTATTTTGGTCCAGGTCTCGCCGCGGTTCTCGCTTTTCCAGAGGCCGTCCATCTGGGAGGCATAAAAAAGGCGGTCGCTGCTCTCTCTGCTCACGATCAGCTTGCATCCGGTTCCCCTTCCGCTTAAGTTTCCGTGGGCACGGAAAGGCAGATCATAATGGGCAAAGGTTTTTCCGTAATCAGCAGATACGGACAGCCTGGATGGCACCTGGTTCCAGATACCGCTTACGATATAAAGCGTTCCCGGCAGTCTTTCGTCCGTGGCCAGCGCTATAGGGTAGGTCTCCCGCAGATCTTCCATAGTTACATCATCATTTAACGGGATCCATCTCTCGCTCTCCCGCTCAAAACGGTAAGATCCGCCCACATCTGTACGGATGTAGAAGGCCTTCGGGTCTGTTTCCCCGAATAAAAAAGAGGTTACATAGCCGCCGCCCGGGATGGGACAGTTTTTATAAATATATTTCTCCTGTTTCATAAAACCTCAAAAATCTGAAAAATCAAAGCATGGTTACGATCTCAGCAAGATCTTTTCTTCTTCCTGCTGCCTTTGCAGCCTCACCATAGCCCACTGCGATCACCGCTACGATCTGCTCGGTCTTTGGAATATTAAAGTTTTTGCGAAGGATTCCCGCATCGCGGATTCCCATGATCAGGGTATCCAGGCCTGCGTTCTTAGCAGCCAGGCAGAAGTATGCGTTGGCAATACCCAGGTCATATGCGCCCCATTTGTTGCTGAGCTCGTTGTCGGCAGCGCCTGCGGTAAAGCCAGCCACATCGCGAACAAAAGTGGTGATCACAAGGGCTGCGTTCTCAGAGCTTTTCTGATTAAATGCAGGCAGTGCCTCGCGCACTTTTGCGATGGACTCCTCTGTGTTAGCTACATAGTATTTTGCAGTCTGGCTGTTTTTCCAGGATGGTGCCTGCTGCGCATCTCTGATCACATTGCAGAGAAGCTCTGCATCCACTGCTTCCTCTTTAAAATTACGGCAGGATCTTCTTGCCTGAATCAGTTCGTTAAATTCCATAATTTTCTATCTCCTGTCAATTATTAATCTCTTCTGCCGGTGCATCTTAAGCCTCCCCGGCAGTTACTGATACTAAACATTTTACACCGTATTCCCCCATGAATCAATCCCATCGTTATTGCTGCATTATGTCCCCACAATGGATAAAGATATACCATAAATATACATGGAATCCATGGAAAAATATGTTAGAATAAAATCCAGGTAACACCTTAACAGATGAATCCATCATCCCGAAAAATAACGGTATACACTTTATGTACGAAAAAAAGAAAACAATACGAAGCAAAATTTTATCCGCAGCGATCTACGCCCTGCTGATTCTCTCCGTGACCATGGGAACCTTCAGCTTATACGTGGTCACCCGGCTGACAGACGACTCCTCCGAAAAGATCCTCACGGAGATCTGCGAGAACGAGATCCTGAAATTCAACAACGAGCTGAACCTGGTCCGCCATTCTGTGGATATGCTCTACAGCTATGCCTACGACCTTGCCGAATATGCCGGCACCGACAGCGACATTTACTCCGATTCCTATGAGGAGCGGATCAAGGAACTGTCCATCTCCATTGCCAATCAGACAGAGGGCGCCATGGCCGTATATTTCC
The DNA here is from genome assembly GCA_018064695.1 of Candidatus Blautia equi. Classification (GTDB taxonomy): domain Bacteria; phylum Bacillota; class Clostridia; order Lachnospirales; family Lachnospiraceae; genus Blautia_A; species Blautia_A equi. Next base: position 4,327 of record JAGHUU010000163.1, read on the forward strand.
GCTACAACCCTCTCATCACAGGCAGCGGAACCGACGGCTTTTTCTGGTCCAGGGAATCCAGCAGCGATACCTTTAAAGAGCAGCCTCCTACCGACATCCTGGCCTACGACACCGATGATATGGAGCATGTGGGATGGTTCTATGTACCGGCCAGAACCGGTGAGCCTTTATGGATGAAACCATATCTGAACCAGAACCTGAATGTTTTCATGATCTCCTACGTCATTCCTTTTTATCTGGATAACGGCGAATTTGTTGGCGTAGTGGGAATGGACATCGACTTTAACTCCATCCTTGGTTCCACCGGCAATGTGCGTATCTATGATACCGGCTCCATTGCTCTTGCCGACCTCACCGACCGCGTTATCTACAGCGATGACGGAACCGGCTCCGCCCATATAGAGCCACTATCCGACGCCCTGTATGATTCCATTGCAGCCGGAAACACGGAAGAAGAGATCCTTACTATATATGGCGAGGGCCGCGACAAATCCATCACCTGCTGCGGAAAACTGAAAAACGGCATGATCGTATATGTCTCCGTTCCATTTAATGAGGTGACCAGAGACCGCAACATTCTGGCCGTGACCTGCATTCTCCTGACCTTCATCGTCTTCTGCGTAGCCACCTTTGTTATTTCCAGAAGAATCGGAAAGATCATCCTTCCTCTTAAAAAGATCACCGACGTCACCGCCAAATATGCAAAAGGTGACTGGGAGGAAAGCTATACCTGCGAAACAAGGGACGAGATCCAGGATCTGTCTTCCAGCGTATATACCATGGCCAAAAATACACAGAGCTATATAAAACGACTCCGCCATCTGGCCCGCCGGGACGCCCTCACAGGAATCCGCAACAAGACCAGTTATCTGGAAAAAGTAACTGAGCTCCAGAACGCTGCTGCTCCATCAGATTATGCAGTGGTTGTCATGGATCTGAACCTGTTAAAGCATGTCAATGACACCTATGGACACGAGGCCGGAGACCGTCTGCTCTGCGAAGCTGCAAGCTATATCAGCAAAAGCTTCCCAAACAGCGATATCTTCCGCGTGGGCGGCGATGAGTTTACGGCTATCTTAACCGGAACGGATTACCGGAACAGAACCGAACTGCTGAAGAAGTTCGAAGACGGTATGTTCTACAAAATTCCGGGAGATGAGGATCTTATGGTAGTGATCGCCTTTGGAATAGCCGCTTATTCCGAGGACGGAACCGATTATGATATCTTATTCCAGATCGCCGACCAGCGCATGTATGAGAAAAAGAAAGAGATGAAGCTCGGAAGAACCGACTAAGACTGAAAAACAGGAGGGTGAAAAGATATGGAGCACTTACAGAAGCATACCGCATACTATCACCTTCCGGGCATGTTTGAGTTTTATGAGCTGTACCGCGCATTTCTGCCCCTCTACCGGGAACACAGGGAATACTTTTTTGACTGGTGCGAGATCGGCTCCATCTACGGTGCCCCGGCAGACTGTATCTGGGGCGGCGGACGTGTAGGTTTTGGGGAGAATGATCCGGCGGATGTTCTTGCCCTCATGCGGGAATATGACATCTCCGCCCGGCTGACCTTCAGCAACTCCCTGCTTCAGCCCTCTCATCTTACGGACAGACGATGCAACGCGCTCTGCGCCATGTTTGAAAAGCAGGAAGGGATGCAAAATGGCATCATCCTTCATTCAGACCTGCTGCTGGATTATTTAAAAGAAAACTATCCGGGATTTTATTTTGTCTCCTCCACCACCAAGGTTTTAACGGATTTTCATCAGTTCCGGGAGGAAGAATCCCGGGAAGATTTCCGGTATGTGGTGCCGGACTTCCGCCTGAATAAAGCTATGGACAAACTAAACGGTTTGTCTCAGGAAGAAAAAGATAAAGTGGAATTCCTCTGCAACGAATGCTGCTCCTTTGGCTGTAAGGATAGAAAAGCATGTTATGAAAATGTGAGCCGGAAGAATCTTGGAGAGAAATGCCCGGATCATCAGTGCACATCTCCGGACAGCGCAGGCGGTTACCGTTTCTCAAAAGCAATGAAAAATCCGGGATTCATAGGAATCCCGGATATCGTAAATACTTATCTGCCCATGGGCTTTTCTAATTTTAAGATCGAGGGCCGCAGCCTTGGCAGCGCCCTGATATTGGAATTTCTTCTATATTATATGACCAAACCTGAGTATCAGCTCCAGGTGCGGGAAGAAATCTACCTGGACAATATGCTGGATCTGTTCTGATCCGGCATTTTTTCATATTATTTTTTGAAATCAGGAAGTTTCACCAGTTTTGCAATGATCTGCTCCACATTGGCATCTAATCCAACCTGGTTTGCCACTTCGCTGATCTGGCTTACAATGTTCTCCGGCTGTTTTACCTGTTTTGCAATGTCAGGAATAGAGATGTTCTGTTTCAGTTTGCTGATGATCATCTCTACAATTCCCTGCAGGTTTCCGCCTAAAAGGCTGGAGCCAAGTCCCTGTCCAATTGCATCACTGATTCCTTTTCCTACAAGGTTCTTTACGCCTTCTTCTAATAATCCCATAATGATCTCCTTTTCAGATATAGTTTTAGATGTGGTCATTATACTACGCAGCCGGCTTTTCTGGAAGCTTTTAGTTTATGAAGCATTTCTTTTTCCGTCATAGTTGCATATGGATTGTTAAAAATGTATGATATACTAGTGAATGATAAAGGGGGAAGAAAAATATGAAGACATGTCCTTTTGAAGTGAATATCTATCATCTGATTGAAGGTGCTAAGCAGGCTGATGGCCTGGCGGTGATTATTGATGTGTTCAGAGCGTTTTCTCTGGAGTGTTATCTCTATGATATGGGAGCGGCTGCGATCAGGCCGGTTGGGTCGGTTGAAGAGGCGTTTCGGCTTCGGAATAGTATTGAGAACAGTATTCTTGTTGGAGAAAGAGGCGGGGAAAAATGCGACGGCTTTGAATTTGGAAATTCTCCTTCTTCCATAAAGCCACAGGATGTCGCAGGAAAAACCGTGATCCATACCACAAGTGCAGGCACACAGGGTATTGTAAATGCTGTTCACGCTGACAAAATTCTCACCGGCAGCCTGGTAAACGCCAAAGCCATTGCAGCCTATATTAAAAAAATGCAGCCGCAGAAGGTCTCCCTTGTCTGCATGGGAAACGGCGGTGTGACTCCGGCCGCAGAGGACGAGCTCTGCGCCGAATACATCAAATACCTGCTGGAAGGCGGCCCTGACTTTGACATCGAATCCAAAGTTCAGGGCCTGAAAACCCACGGCGGAGAACAATTCTTCAGAAAATCCAGCCAGCATATTTTCCCTGAGGAAGATTTTTATATGTGCACCAAGTATGACCGGTTTTCGTTTGTTATTGAGGTTGAGAAAGACGAGGATGGATTCTTTACCAGGAAGATTCCTGTGTAAACAAATCCTTACATCTCTTTCCTGTAAACAGTTGCCTTAAATGTCTCACTTCCATCAATTTTAGTAAACTCAGTTTCTTTATAAAAACTCATTCCAAGTTTTTCCATCACCCGTCTGCTTTTGCTGTTTTCAGTGGCAAAAGTACCGGTGATGGCCTTAACCTCTCTTTCGTTCTGGATATATGCCAGTATTGCGCGCATTGCCTCCGGGACGATTCCTTTTCCCCACATATCCCGTCTTAAGTTGTAGCCCACTTCCCAGGCGTCCTCATCAGGGTGGTAAGTATAGCCGCCGGAGCCGATTGCTTCACCTGTTTCCTTCCAGAAAATCCCTAGATCATAGCTGTTCGGATCATCAGGATTTATACTTTCGATATATGCTTTACAATCCAGCGCGTTTGTATATACAGGATAGATCATGTATCTGGCAACCTCAGGATCACCACACCATTGGAACATTTCCTCATAATTCTCCGGATTTAAATTCTTTAAGATCAATCTTTCCGTTTCAATACATACTCTCATTTCACAATGACCTCCTCAGATCAAACAGCCCGGCATAATTGCTGTCACAACGATACCGGGCCTGAATTTTGCTTATCCAGCGATTTTACTTAATATACTTTTCATACAGATGATCGATTCCACCACCATAGTTTGTAATATCCGAAACATAGTGGTAACCGTATTTCTCGTACAGCCCCACGTGCTCTGAAGGAATGTAGCTCTGTGCGAAACCTAAACGGGCAAGATAATCATTTGCGTATGCAATGAGTTTCCCGCTGATTCGATGTCCACGATATTCCTCCGACACAAACACGGAGGAAACCCATGGGCTCACTTCCGGCAGCGGATAATAGTCTTCTTTCATAACAGAAACTATTCCTACAATCTTGCCATTTACCCTAGCAACAAAGAAGGTTTCCCAATCTGTCAGAGCATTGCTTCGTATCACTTCGGTGAGATGGGCTTTCACCTCATCCCAGGAACAGTTTTCAATAAATGTCAGCAGTTCATCATTCAGCTCTGTCCCTGCATCCACTTTCTGAATGGAAAGATTATCAGGCAGACTCCATCCAAAATGCTGTTCCACCAACTGCATGGTTTCCTTGACGCTTCTCGCATTATCACGTTCCAGCCAGAAGAAATCACTTTGCTTTATATAATGATAAAAGTCGATATTCAATGAATATAATGTTTCATTACAGGTCTGCGCCGCCTTTGCATAATCGGTAGCACTATGAATGAAGTTTCTGAAACCTTCATGATCCGGCCGGTTACTGTACTCCTCCACCAGGTCATCGGGTCTTCTTAAGAGAAATGCGATTCGTGAAGGATCCGTTATCTTAAGAGCTTCCTCCGCAGCAATATGCAGATCACACAAGATAATTCTATCCTGTGAAAGCTTAATGAGATCCAGAATCACATAATCCAGCTGCTCCCTGCTGTTTCCAAGCAGCCAGTTTCTGTATTCTTCAACACTTCTTCCAAAGAATTCATCCGCATCTTTGAACTGTCGGTTCATGCATGGCTGATGTTCTTTGTCAGACTTTAACTGATGAATTGTGAACTGGTCATCGATCACATACACGGGAATCCCGTATTTCTTTCCCAGTGCTCTGGTTATTGTGGTCTTGCCGCCGCAAGGGGTACCTGTAATAAAATATACATTTTTCAAATATTCTTTAATTGTATTGTCCTGAAATATCATAACTGTTTTCTCCTTAAAATAGTTTTAGGTGTCAAAAACGGGCACGAATCTATTTCCAGAGTTTCATGCCATCAGATATTTCTTAATCGTCTGGCTGCAATCATTTGTCGTTCCTCACTTTCCGGATGATAATCCACATTTTATACTGAG
>JAGHUU010000095.1 GCA_018064695.1 Candidatus Blautia equi
GGGCAGACGGCGGAGTGGCAAACTTCTTTATTTCAGAAGAAGATCTGCTGAGAAAGGACTTTACCAATGTATTCTACGCATGGGACTGCGGCTGATGCCGAAAAAAAGAACAGTAAAACAAACAAATTAGGAATCGCTTATCTTGTATTAGCGCTGCCGGTGGAAACAGCAGCGCTGATCTATCTTGCAGACATGGGCTTCTGGGCCGCAAAGGCACATGAGGACGTGCTCATGCTGCTGCCCTTCATTTTAGTTGCCATTCTGTATATAGTCATTACCATATCCACCTTTCGAAATACCATCAAAGGGCAGAAACCACACCCAATTCGCAACTCCATACTGCTGAAAATATGCACTTATTTTCTCCTGTCGGCCTTCGCTTTTATCAGGATCCCAAATGGTGTATACGCATTTGGACTTTTTCTGTTCATTGGAATTGTGTTCAGCCTTCTCGCTTTGGCTGTGATAAAGAGCAAACGCAGAAAACCTGTCCAGGTCACAATGCCAATGCCTTTGGATACTAAATTCCAGTACAACGGAAAGAATCTGTGGAAGAGGGCGGCCCGGGAATACATGCGGTTGCACAACATACAGGATATCGGTATGCTCTCCGAGGAAGAAAAGCGCAGGATCCGGGACTATACCGCAGTCTATTATTCTTATTTCTTCTACTGGCTTGCCAGCGAGGGCTTCCTATCTGAAACCTTCTATACAAAAACAAAGATCACCCCGGATTACATTACAGAAATGGTGGAGAAGCGAACCATTTCCCCGGTTGCGTTTGTGAGAGAGATAGATTATTATTTCGACCAGACCTACCTCTTAGAAGGCACACTACCGTTTTTCAAAAGCTACTTTGACCACGGCTCCCGTTTCACCGGAACCGTATCCCAGTATCTGATGGATTTCATGGACACAAACGGAAACCCCGTGGACCGCTTCTTCTGCATTGATTTTTCCTGGGAGATCCTGGATAAACTTGTAAAAAAGATCGGCGAGCGTTATGATGAACATAACCGTAAACTGAACAGATATAACCTTGTGGAATTTTACGAGGAGGAGGATGAAAATACTGCGGAGCCCGCTGCCTTCCACTCCACACTCTTTGGTTCTGACCTGGAGACTAAAAAAACAGGACCAAAATACACGGGCGATATCTCCGAACAGTATATACGGCAGTGCATGGAAAATATGGAACACCTCTCAGAGCTTCAGCTTCGAAGGCTCAGAAGATGGCTGAATGATATGTACGGTTCCGATGAGGAGACCGGCGACCTGCTTTCTCAGTTCAGAGCCTACAGCCTTGAAGTCATGGACCCGAAGGTTGAGGGTGACATCGTATACGTAGTAAGCGGTGAGGCAGACTTTGAGCCGGAGCACGGCATCTCCTTCTCCGTCAGAAACGGAGTCATTGTGGAGCAGGGCTACGCCTTTGATTTCCCGGACCTCTATGACGATGAGCATCTGGAAAAATACGAAAGACTCTGCGACTCCACCGACTACACAAAGATCCGAACCGTTCAGGACATGGAACGCCTGGCAGAAGCCGGCATATTAAAAAAGGTCAGCATCCTTCCGGACATCACAGGCGATGTTACTTTCACAAAAGAACTCTCCAAACCGTCCCATCAGGCGCCGGAGCTCCTGGAATCTGAATGCATCTATCTTCCGGCGTACGCTGCGGCAACCAAAGAACTGTTTGAAAAGAACCTGAAGAGCATCATCACCATGGAAAACGCCAACGAGGTGACGCCAAAGATCACCTACAATGTTCAGTTTTCCACAGACGCCGCAGGCAACTTAGAGTCATCCGTTCCGAGAGATATTTACATCCACTGCAGAGAGACAGGCATACTTTTCAGACTCTCCTGCCTCATCAATGTCTGGGATTGAAATCATTAAGACCATATAGACCGTGCGATTTTCAGAGGAAAAGGAGATAAG
>JAGHUU010000035.1 GCA_018064695.1 Candidatus Blautia equi
GCGATCTCTGTATCAGCTTTTACCTGTGCCTCGTTAGCTGCACGGGAAGCCTCAGCTCTTGCAACTGCGATCTCACGCTCTGCATTTGCTTTGGAAATAGCCGCATCTTTGCTGATCTGTACAGTGTTCTCAAGACCAAGGTTATCAATAACACCGTTTCTATCCTTGAAGTTCTGGATATTGAAGGTGGTAAGATCAAGACCCATGTCTTTTAAGTTAGGAGTTACGTTCTCAATAACTTTCTCAGCAAAAGCTTTTTTATCACCCTGGATCAGCTCTTTTAATGTGGTCTGGGAGATGATCTCACGGATGTTACCTTCCAGGACAGGAGTGATGATCTCTTTGATCTGTTCCGGTTTGTAACCAATAAATTTGGAAGCTGCGATCTTTAATCTTGCAGGCTCCTGGGAAACGGATACGTTGGCAACTGCGTCAACGGTAATGTTGATAGCATCTCTGGTAGGAATCTCATCTCTGGAAGTGAAGTCGGACTGAATGTTTTCCAGGGAAAGGTAGTCAACACGCTGCAGGATCGGGATTACGAAACATCCTTTTCCAATAACGGTTTTGCATCCGCCAGGACCGGTGACAAGCATTGCTACGTTAGGAGCTGCTTTCTTATACATGATCTTGGAGATACCAAGAACAACTGCGATGATCAGTGCGATCACAAGAACAACTGCAAGAATAGGACTTACAATTTCAATGATACCAGAAAAATCCATAATATTTTCTCCTTCATACTTTTGTTTTAGAACCGTTGTTAGTTTGCTGCTTCATTGCTGTCAATAATGACTTATGGTGGAATCGCTTTCCTCATCCTCTTTCTCCTCCTTTGCGTTTTGCGGATACATCAGACTCAGATATAAAAAAAGAGACCTGATTGCAACCGATGATTATGTCAGTCACAATAAGTCTCGCCATCTCATTTGGAACCGGGTGCACATCGCACCGTATTGACGGTTCACACATATGATAAATATGTGAGTCAAACCCATCTGCATGTCTGATGTAGATGTTTAGCTACTCCCTTGTTGGAATGAATAAAATATAGCATAGCGTTAATTAATTGTCAATATCTATTTGCAAATATTTTATGGCTTTTTCAGAAAAACTGGACTGAATTGTGTTATAACTGGATTATATTCTGAATATTCAAAAATACAAGAGGGGAGATTCTAGGATATGAGGGGAGAAAATCAAGATATGAGGAGATGAATATTTAATAGGAAGAAATAGTTTGATATATATTTAACCAACGGGCAAAAAGAGGTCAGATGAAAATCTGAAAGGTATTCAGACAGAGAAAACTATGCATTATGGATATGATAAAACGGAGCAGGGAGAAAAGATTGCATACTAGCATTATTTCTATATTTTTTTGCGAAAACAGTAAATTATGAAGGGTTTATTATTAGGCATATTATCCAAGAAACGGTTGACATCAATGTAAAAAAATGTTAATATTTCTATATCATTAAGGACCTTCGATTACTGACGGAAAGAGAGTGGAATACACCACATGGGACTCGGAGGAAAGTGAAAGCCGACCGTCTGGGCAGTATTTGATTACATCAGATACTGCCCTTTTTTAAACGCGGAACCCCGGCCTTCCCGTTCGCCGGGGAAACCCTGTAAAATGGCGAATCATGCCCTTTATGATGCTCTGCCTGCAAAAGCAGACAGACCTTCTGCACAGCAGTGCAGCCTGCAGATCATTCCACATTTACCTTGCAAAAACACAGGAAATGGAACATCTGCCCTACAAAATCAACCATAGTGTCCGCTTAAGGACTATAAAAATGTAAGGAGGGAATTTACTATGGGATTCAAGAGTGATATTGAAATTGCTCAGGAATGCGTAATGCAGCCAATTACTGCAATCGCTGAGAAAGCTGGTATTGATGACAAATACCTTGAGCAGTACGGAAAGTACAAAGCAAAAATCGACTACAATCTGTTAAAAGAGAAAGCAGATCAGCCAAACGGAAAACTCATCCTGGTTACTGCTATTAACCCTACTCCAGCCGGAGAAGGAAAAACCACCACTTCTGTAGGTCTTGCAGATGGTCTTAACAAAATCGGTAAAAAAGTTATCGTAGCTCTTCGTGAGCCATCCCTTGGACCAGTATTCGGTGTTAAGGGTGGTGCTGCCGGCGGCGGATACGCTCAGGTAGTTCCAATGGAAGACATCAACCTTCACTTCACCGGTGACTTCCACGCAATCGGCGCAGCTAACAACCTTCTTGCTGCTATGATCGACAACCATATCTTCCAGGGCAACGCTCTGAACATCGACCCAAGAAAGATCACCTGGAGACGTTGTGTAGATATGAACGACCGTCAGCTTCGTAACGTAGTAGATGGTCTTGGCGGAAAAACCAACGGTATGCCACGTGAGGATGGATATGACATCACTGTAGCATCCGAGGTTATGGCTGTTCTTTGTCTTGCATCTGACATCAACGACCTCAAAGCTCGTCTTCCCAGAATCATCATCGGTTACACCTATGGTAAAGTTGCTGAGCAGAAACCAGTTACCGCTGGTGATCTGAACGCACAGGGCGCTATGGCTGCACTTCTGAAAGACGCTCTGAAACCAAACCTGGTTCAGACTCTTGAGGGAACCCCGGCTATCGTTCATGGTGGACCATTCGCTAACATCGCTCACGGATGTAACTCCGTAACCGCTACCAAACTTGCTCTTAAACTTTCTGATTACACTGTAACAGAGGCAGGTTTCGGTGCTGACCTTGGTGCTGAGAAATTCCTTGATATCAAGTGCCGTATGGCTGGTCTTACCCCAAGCGCAGTAGTTATCGTAGCTACCGTACGTGCTCTGAAATACAACGGTGGTGTTGCTAAGGCTGACCTCAACAACGAGAACCTTGAGGCTCTTGAGAAAGGTCTTCCAAACCTTCTGAAACACGTTTCCAACATCACAAACGTATACAAACTTCCATGTGTTGTTGCCATCAACGCATTCCCAACCGATACCAAAGCAGAGCTTGACCTCGTTGAAGCTAAATGTAAAGAGCTTGGCGTTAACGTTCGTCTCAGCGAAGTATGGGCAAAAGGCGGCGAGGGCGGCGTAGCTCTTGCAGAAGAAGTTGTACGTCTCTGCGAGCAGCCTAACGACTTCACCTTCTCTTATGAGCTTGACGGATCCATCGAGGACAAACTCAATGCAATCGTTACCAAGATCTACGGCGGAAGCAAAGTGGTTCTTACCGCAAACGCTCAGAAACAGGCTAAAGAGCTTACCGCTCTTGGATTCGATAAATGCCCAATCTGTATGGCTAAGACTCAGTACTCCCTTACTGATGACCAGACCAAACTTGGTGCTCCTACCGGATTCGAAGTTACTGTACGTAACCTTAAGATCTCTGCAGGTGCAGGCTTCATCGTAGCTCTTACCGGTGAGATCATGACCATGCCAGGACTTCCAAAAGTTCCAGCAGCTGAGAAGATCGACGTAGACGAGACCGGAAAGATCACTGGTCTGTTCTAATTCCATCAGATCCTTCTTATAAAGAAATATGGCCGTGGGTGCGTTAGCATCCACGGGTTTTTTTTTGGAGAAAAATAAGACAAAAAATAGATAAAAAAAGATGAGAAATGTAAGATTTTAGTTGGAATATTGTTTGAAGTGGGGTATAATAATCAGTTAACTAACAGTGAGTCTTTGCTGCGAAAAAGTAATAAACCGGGAAAGGAAGAAAGTGTATGAAACGAAAATTTGCTAACAAAAGACTGATGGCACTGCTTTTATCAGCTGCCATGATCTTCCAGCAGAGTGCCGGAAGTGCCGCAGAAACAGATATTGACGGCTATGTTCTGGAGGAAGAGACCTGGGAGGAGCCTGAAGAGGAAGAGACCTGGGAGGAGGAAGAAGACGAGGCTGAAGAGCTTCCGGAGGAAGAAGAGGAACTTCCGGAGGA
>JAGHUU010000192.1 GCA_018064695.1 Candidatus Blautia equi
GGTTCTTCTTTTTTCTTTTTTCGATTCTTCAGCCAGGCGATCACCTTAAGGACCGGGATACCGAATAGAATAATGCTTTTATCCAGTTTTCCGTCCAGGTACCAGACCTTCACCACTATAAGATGCCAGAGCCAGCTGACACCTCCGCCGCCGTTTATCTCCTTAAAGTTATCTGTCTGCTTATCCACATATGCGTCATAGCGGAATGGACAGAACAGCACCAGAAGGATGATAAGAAGGATAAGTCCAAGGATGATACCAAGGATCCATCCGATGGTGAGCAGGATGAATTTCAGAATCAGCCACAAAATATGCAACATGTTTTCACCTGTTCTCTATAAAATCTTTGATGTGAAAGCCGCCGGTCTTCTCATAACATTCCATAAGGATCTGCTTTGATAATTCCATGGCTTCTTCTTTACTTACCGCTACGCCAATGATGGCAGGACAAAGTTCATAAACATGGGGATTTTTTAATGCATCTGCCTTAAAGAAATCCATAAGATTGGCCGGATTGGTGGGAAGGGTGATAAGATAGCGTTCTTCCTCCTGTTCACCGTTATTTACGGCCTGTATGACTTCCATGGCATCCTCGATCCCAGGACCTGTATAAAGGTCATCGATCCATTTCAGCATGATCTCACCGTTCTTTCTTGCTTTGGTTCCAATGGTTACACGTATGTGCAGGTTATATCCTTCATAACCGAAAGAGGGCTGCGTTTACACACAGCCCTTCTCCTCCGTTCATGTTTGTTCAGGAATCTGATCTTTGGACTAAAACTTCTGCGGTTTTCCCCAAAGACCTTCGCTTCTGAGTTCCAGGTATTCCTGATAGGCTTTTTCCACGATCTGCTTTTCATTGGCAAATCGAAGCAGATGATAGATCTCGTGAAATTTGTAATATCCGGAATCTACGAAATATTCTTCCCTCTGGGGCTTACTATGATAATTATCCGCCGTCATGAGGTACCAGTGTACCTCCTTGGTTACTGTGTCCTCCGGGACTGTGAAATTATACTGGCTTTTGCCCACATATTTCACAATAGATGCTTTGACATCTGCCTCCTCTTTCACTTCTCTGAGGGCTGTCTGGATATGGGTTTCCCCCGGTTCTACCGTTCCTTTTGGTAAAACCCATCCTTCGTAACGGTTTTTGTAAGATTTGTAAAGTGCTAAGATCTTACCTCGATGAATTACCACACCTCCACAGCTCGTTGCTTCTATCATTTGCAATCCCTCCTGTTTGCGTGTGACCTGTCTGGTAATCAGTATACCGCATTTTTGCCCCTGAATCAACCTTTACTGATAATTCTCTTGGTCCTCATAGGAAATGTCAAAAGGGGAAGCCTCGCTATCCTGCCAGCTCAGATCCACATCGGATTCTCCGCCCCAGTCAATATCTTCTCCGTTATCATTCCAGGTGGTATCTCCGCCTGAATTGTCCCAATCCCAGTTATTGTTATCTCCGGAATTGTCGTTCCAGGAATTGTCATCATTCCAGTTATTATTATTATTATTATCCCAGGAATTGTCGCCGTCCCAGTTGTTGTCACCATCCCAGTTGTTGTTCTGGTCTCCGCCGGTATTGGAATCCCAGTTATCCTCTCCGCCGGTCTCATCTATATACGGCGGTATGTAATCGGAACCGTTGTCACCGCCAAGATCAGGCAGGATCGTTATCTCTTCAGGCGGGATGATCTCCGGGAATACCTCCTCGTGATCCGGTGTCCAGTCATAATTCTGCTCCCAGTCCTCGATCTCATCAAAGTCGAAGGTTCCCTCCTCCTCATAGATGATCTCAAACCAGTCGTTGTCGCTGTTGTTGCTGGTGAAGTCGCTGTCGTCGATCTCATCTGGATTGATGACATCAATCACATTCTGAGATGCCTGACTCATATAATAAGCATCAAAAACAGATCCGGCAATGGGAACTGCTGCTGCGCTTCCGGTACCGCCGTTTTCCACGATGGCTGCAACTACCAGATCCGGATGTTCCTCGCCGCAATAGCCCACAAACCAGGAATGACTGTTTCCGTTTTCATCAAACTCCGCAGAACCGGTCTTGCCTGCTACCGTATAGTTTCTTCCATTTAAAGAGGTGGCGGTTCCGTGGGTAACTACGCCTCTCATGTAACCGGCGATCACAGCCGCCTCTTTTTTACTCATCAGACGGATATATGGCTGTGGTTTTCTTGTTCCTATTTTATTTCCTTCACTGTTTTCAATTCTCTCAATGAGATATGGCTCCATAAGTACACCGTTGTTGGCAACGCTGCAGGTGATGAGTGCCATATGCAATGGGGAAACCAGTGTATTTCCCTGACCGATGGAGGTCTGCATAAGCAGCGGCACACCGGAGTTCTCATTCAGGCTGAATACACTCTTCTTAGCGCCGGATAACGGAAGCTTCTGATTAAAAAGAAGGTCCTCCGCAGTGGTCACCAGGGATTTATATCCCAGCTCCACGCCAATGCTTGCAAAAGCTGTATTACAGGAGTTTGCAAAGGCATCTGAAAGATCCTGCTCTCCGTGTACATGTCCGCCGTAGCATCGAATGGTATGTTCGTTTTTAGTTACAGTACCTTCACAGTCATAATAGTAATCTCCGCTGATGCCTTTATGGCGAAGATAATCAAGCGTTGTAACAATCTTAAAGGTAGATCCCGGAGGATACTGTCCGTCGGTAGCTCTGTTCATGAGATTACTGTTTCCGGAATCGCTGATGAGGCTGTCCCACTCACTTCCAAGGGTATTCGGATCAAAGTCAGGCTTGCTCACCATGGCCAGGATCCTTCCTGTAGATGGCTGAATAGCAATCACCGCACCGTATCTGTTTCCCAGTGCATCGTAAGCTGCTTTCTGCACAGTGGAATCAAGGGTGGTATAAATGTTGTCACCCTTTCCCTTTCTTCCATGTAATTCATCCTGGATCTGATCTAGCAGAAATGAATGGTTGGATAACAGCTGGAAGTTTGCCTCGTTTTCCAGGCCGCTCTTTCCGTGGGTATCATAACCAACGACATGAGCAAAGATCCTGCCGTAATCATAGACGCGCTTCTCCTTACCATTTCCATCCACTTCTGTGTGGGCAAGGGTTCTGCCGTCGGCAGAGACGATGTCACCTCTTACTACGCGCTCGGCAAATGCGTTCTGTCTGGTATTATATGGACTGTTGATAAACTGCTCACTTTTGGCCGCATTGAAGTAGATCACATAACCAATGAGGCTCAGAAAGATCAGCACAAAGAAACCGGAAACCAGATGATATTCCAGATTTCTGTATTTTCTTCTGTTGTTGGAAGCCATCTTAACATAGGCTTCGTGATGATTTCTCTCCCGGCGGAGCTGCTCCCTTGGATTGACCACATGGGTATCCTGCCGGTTCTTTTCCGTGCCTTTCAATTTAGATATCCTCTTCCTCTCTTAAGAAGTACAGACCCTGAATAATGGCCAGCATAATGATGGTACTGAGTACAGAGCTTCCACCGTAGCTGACTAATGGCAGGGTAACACCGGTCATAGGGATAAACTTGGTGGCACCGCCCACCGTGAGGAACACCTGGAAGGCATATTCCGCACCAAGACCAAGGGCGATGAGTTTATAGAAACGCTTCTGCATGCCTGCTGCAATATTGACGATTCGAAGGAACAG
>JAGHUU010000216.1 GCA_018064695.1 Candidatus Blautia equi
ATTACTCCTACTTCAAACATATCATAAAATGAGGATTCTAGATACTGGTTTTAGTAAGATTTTGTAAAAACTTGTTTGGCTGCTCCTTGAGGGGAAACAGAAAGTTGCTTTTCAAGCCTGCTGTTCTCTGATATGATAACTGTACAGGAGGTGTTAATGATGGAAACAAGAGAAGTCATTTTTCAACTGCGTACAAAGAAAGGATTATCCCAGGATGAGCTGGCCGAGAAGCTGATGGTTACAAGACAGGCAGTTTCCCGCTGGGAGAACGGAGAAACGATTCCAAATATAGAAACCTTAAAGCTTTTGTCCAAAGAATTTAACGTTACGATCAATACACTTTTAGGGGCTCCAAAGCAGCTGATCTGTCAGTGCTGCGGCATGCCGCTGGAAGACGAGATCGTTGGTCACGACAGTGACGGTTCTTTTAACGAGGACTATTGCAAGTGGTGCTATGCCGACGGAACCTACACCTACAGCGATATGGACGACCTGATCGATGTCTGCGTGAGAAACATGGTAAGTGAAGGCTTCACAGATGAGCAGGCCCGTACTCATATGAAGGCGATCCTTCCAACCCTCGATTACTGGAAGCGCTACGAAGAACTCAGCGACGATGGAGAGTTCGAAAGATTCAAGGAACAGCTGATCAAAGAGATCAACGACCTTCATATCGAAGGTCTGCCAAAGGTAGAAAAGCTGAACGCCCTGGTTGGCGCCTACGTCAATCTGGCCTACCCACTGCCAAGCGGCGAAAAAGTAAGATTCCTGAACGACCAGACCACATACCTGGGAAACCAGCTTGAGTCCCCGCTCGGCGGCAACAGATGCTTTGGAATCCTTGCAAACATGGATTTCATCATGGTCTGCACCTACGAAACCGAAGGCGCAAATCCTGAGCTGGTTCTGTATAAGAAAAGATAATCGTATAATTGTAAAGGCCGGCAAATTGCCGGCCTGCTTTTTTTCATAAAACGATAGTTTCCAGATCATCCGGTATCAGGAGATTTCCGCTGTAATATTCTGAGCCTTCCGCCAAATACAGCTTCTTCCTCTCCGCCATATTGCTGTCCTCAGTGTGATATAGAACCAGATTCTTACACTGCAGCATCTCCGCCACTTCACAGGCATCTTTTACTGTGGAGTGGCTTTTTTCATATGGATGAAAAACATCCCGCTGTCCATAGAGGCAGAATGCCTCATGAAGCAGCCATTCGCTGTTCATTGCGTACTCTTTTTCGCACTCTTTATACGGCTCATCTCCGCAGCAGGTCAGCTTCTTTCCAGCACCCAGATCCATGCAGAAGCCGTATTGCTCTGCCTTTGTGGAATGAATGTTGAAGAAGGTAACTTCATGATCGATGATATTTTTCTTCTCACCGTCATGAATTTCTACCAGATGCAGACGATCCCCGATAAAACGTGTCACCTTTTTACCGAGTAATTTTTCAGCCATATCCTGAATCAGTTCCAGAACCTCTTTGTGAGAGTAGATGAAGGCCTCGCCGTCGTATTCCCCGGCGCCCATATACTGGCAGATAAGTCTCACCATCCAGATGATGCCCATGAGATGATCTACATGCTTATGAGTGACAAAAATCTGCCGCATGTCCATCCAGTTATATCCGGCGCGCTTGAGCTGCTGAAGAACACCATTGCCGCCTCCGCCGTCTACCATAAAACACTTTCCGTTATCTTCAATCACAAAGCATGTGTTATAACATTCCGTGACAAGGGCATTTCCCGTGCCTAACATCGTCAGTTTCATATATGCAAGCCATCCTGTTCTGATTATTTTCTATTCATAAAAGCACTGCTTCGCAGGGATTATCATTATCGCTTCTTCTTGCGAATAAACGGCTGCCCGTTCATGCGGATGTCCTCCACCGCCTTTTTTAGAATCTCCCTGGACTGCTTTTTATTCTTAGCGCGGATCTCTTTTCTCTCTTCTTTACCACCCTGCGTATTTCTGTCTTTTCCGGCATCCCTGCGTTTTTTCATATCGCGGTCCTTGCCGGGGAATCTGTCTTTGCGATCTTCTTTATCTTTATAACTTTCCCTGCGATTCTCTCTGCTACTGCGTTCATCGCGGTCTCTATGATAATGTCTTTCTCTGCGCTCGTTCTTATCGAAACGTCTTCTGCGGTCTCTTCCGGATTTTTCTTCCTTAGGAGGAAGAGAAATCTCCAGATCCTCCATCTCTTCACCCAACTGCTGTTTCAGGAACGCGGCGGCGAGGGTCTCAGCAGAGATGCCCATCTCCTCGCAGAAATTTCGGATGGTTGGGATGTACTGGCCGCTGTGGCCTTCCTGGTAGACATCCATGACCTTTTTCAGAACACTGAAAACCTGGTGTTCTTTGATTTTGTCCGCAGAAGGGATAGTCCGTTCCTCCATTTTAGTATGACAGCGCTGCTCGATATCATGCAGCCTTCTGAGCTCGGAGCTGGAGCAAAGGGTCAGGGAAATGCCTTCGTGGCCGGCTCTTCCGGTACGGCCGATTCTGTGAACATAGTATTCGGTTTCCTGCGGCAGGTCGTAGTTGATAACGGCTTCCACAAGATCCACGTCAATTCCTCTTGCTGCAATATCAGTTGCGATCAGGATGTCCAGCGCGCCGCCCTTAAAGCGTCCCATGGCAGAATCTCGCTGGTTCTGAGCCAGGTCGCCGTGCAGACCTTCCGCGCTGTAGCTTTCTCTCTGCAGCAATGCAGACAGCTCATCCACCATAGACTTGGTATTACAGAAAATAATGCAGCGCTTAAACTGATAAAATGCCAGAAGGCGAAGCAGCGCTTCCTGCTTATATTCTTTTCTGATCGGGAAGTAAAGCTGTTTTACCAGATCAATGGTCAGCTCCTGTCCGGTAGTCTTTACAAGTGTCGGCTCCTGCTGATACTTGTTTGCCAGTTCAAGAATCGGCTGAGGCATAGTTGCCGAGAAAAGACAGGTCTGATGCGGATGATCGATCTTCCCTAAGATGACTTCCATGTCCTCGCGGAATCCCATATCCAGCATCTCGTCCGCCTCATCCAGAACCACCGTGGAAACGTGCTCCAGCTTGATCGTATGTCTTCTCATGTGATCCATGACACGTCCCGGTGTGCCGATGACCACCTGAACGCCCTTTAATCCCTTGATCTGGCGGAGGATGTCCTGCCCGCCGTACACAGGAAGCACCTTGATTCCTTCCTGATATTTGGAAAAGCTGCGCATATCCTGCGCGGCCTGCATGGCCAGCTCTCTGGTAGGGCAGAGCACAATGGCCTGAAGATTTTTATTGTCAGCATCGATCTTCTGGAGGATCGGCAGGCCAAAAGCGGCCGTCTTTCCGGTGCCGGTCTGTGCCTGACCGATCACATCTCCACCCTCTAACAGCACAGGGATCGCTTTTTCCTGAATAGGAGTCATCTCCTCGTAGCCGAGTTCTCTGACTGCCCTCTGGAGCTCCGTTTTTAATGGCGCTTCATCATATCGCATAAACATCTGTTTCCCTTCTTTTATATAATAATCTGCTGACCTGCATGTACATAAACGATCTGATCGCCCATAACAGGCTTCATGATCTCGTAGGCCGCACGGCTTGTGCAATGCCCGGTGTAGAACTGAATGTCTGTCTGAACCAGTTCTTCTGCAATGTCAGCAATCAATGTCTTTTCATCTTCCTCATAGTCGCCCCGCTTCATCATGTGGAAACCGCTGATCACCACATCGGGATCACAGCCATAAACCTCTCTGAAGCGGTCCAGAATGTTCAGGATTCCATTGTGGGCGCATCCGGATATTAAAACCGTCTTTCCGGATTCACTTACAACCACATACTGCTCGTGGTCGAAGCTGTCCTGCACAAAAATGCCATTCTCTTTTTTCTTAAGAATGAGATTACTGCCCGGCCATTTTCTGCGGCCGGTAGCATCGCAGAATACAGATATCTGCTCATCGATCTTTCGGTTTTCAGAGAGATACTGTACCCGCGCAAGCTTGCAGATGGCCTTATCGATTCCAATATATTTTTCATTCCCGTCACGCAGATTATAATAATCCAGAACGGCTTTCGGGTGCATGTAAATTGGCGCGGCAGGATTGATTCCGGCAAAACCCATAATTCCGCCGGAGTGGTCGTAATGACCGTGGCTTAAAAATAAATGATCCACGGATTCGATATCGATTCCCAGTTTTTTCGCATTTTCCCATGTTTTGTCGGATGCTCCCGCATCCACGAGTATTTTGGTACTTTCTGTCTCAACATATACAGAAAAACCGTGCTCATAAAACAGTCCGCTCTGAACTTCTGAATCTTCCATAAGAATTACAATTTTCATATGCTGCTCCTGTGATCTCATTTCCAGTAAGTGAAGTCGATTGAAATAAAGAGCCCAACCGATAACCTCTTTTTCAGATGATATTGTACTAGTGTAATATAACTTGGGCGAATAGTCGATATTTATTTTTTCTGCGCGGGCAATCATTGCATAAAGGGCACAATACTTCTATAATATATGAGATGTCATATACATTAAGGAGAATTTTTAAAATGCAGATTATAGAGGTATTATTTCCGGTTCTGGCCATGATGCTGATCGGTGCAATGTGCAGAAGGATGAAGCTGATCGGTACTGAAGGCATAGAGAACCTGAAATTCCTGGTGACCAGGATCCTGCTTCCGGTGGCCATTTTTCACGCATTAGCCACCGCGGAATACGACCATAAGACCCTGCTGATCGTGCTGGTCATGTTCCTCATGATCCTTGGAACTCTGGGTGTGGGCTATCTTGTGAAAGGCCTGGTGAAGCCGCCGTTTCGCAAATACATTCCGTTTATGGTCAGCGTGTATGAGGGCGGTATGATCGGATACCCGCTCTACACCAACCTCTGCGGTGTGGAAAATCTGTCAAAGATCGCCATGCTGGATATAGCCGGGCTGCTCTTTGGATTCAGCATTTACATGGGTCTGCTCCAGCAGGTTGAGCATGAGGAGAAGACGGAATTTAAAGCCCTCCTCTGGGATGCAGTGAAAAATCCGGCATTTATCGCCAGCGTTCTTGGCGTGATTGCCGGAGGAACCGGTGTGATAAAGCTTCTTCTGGATACAGGCTTCGGACCAACTTATCTGAATGTGGAAGGGATGATCACCGCGCCGCTTACCGCTATGATCCTGCTGATCGTGGGATACAGCCTGAGCCCTGATCTCCGCTATCTCAAACCATGTCTGCAGACAGTAGGACTTCGAGTAGTCGTGCAGGGCGTATTCATGGTGCCGGTGCTCTTCATCGCCGGAAAACTGTTTCCGGGAGATACCCTGATCCTCTATGCGATCGTCAGCTATATGTCCGCGCCGGCCACCTTCAGCATGCAGTCCTTCCTGAAAACGGAAGAGGGCAGCGCCTACGCCGCAACCACCAATTCCCTGTATGTCATCGTATCCATTCTTGTTTATACGGTGATGGCGGGCTTATAACAAACAGGTAATTTTATATAAGAAAGAAGGAAATACACATGAAAAAAGTAAACGCAGCTGATTATGCAGAAACCATTATCAAAGCAATTCCAAAGGGATGCCTGGTGACCACCAAGGCAGGAGAAAAAGTTAACTCCATGGTGATCGGATGGGGCACATACGGTGTGGAATGGTCTGCACCAATGTTTGTCATCTATATCCGCGAGGGCCGTTTCACCAGAGAAATGCTGGATCAGAATCCGGAGTTCACTGTAAATATCCCTATGGGCGAATATGATAAAAAAATCTTCCAGATCTGCGGAAGCAAATCCGGAAGAGATATGGATAAAGTGGC
>JAGHUU010000245.1 GCA_018064695.1 Candidatus Blautia equi
CCTGGAGCCAAACCTCTACATCGCCCATTTTGAACCTAAGAGCCGCCTTATCCTGGCCCTTGGTCCCATTTTTGAGGACAGAATGCCTTCCGAGCACTGGATGATCATCGACGATATCCACCGCGAGGCACTGATCCACCCAAAGGATGAGCCCTTTTATATTCGCACCCTTACGGATGAAGAATATAAAAACCTGCTCCAGACGGAGCAGGTCAATGATTCTTTCACACACCTGTGGAAAGTCTTTTTTGATTCCATCGCCATTGAGCAGAGAAAGAATGCAAAGCTTCAGAGAAACCTTTTCCCTCTCTGGACCAGAAAGCATGCGGTGGAGTTTTTTGTGGATTAATATTCATATAGTATATTCTATGATGTGGATCACTCGTCCTGCATTAGATCATGCGGAGCGGCTGGTCCACATTTTCTCCCGGTTCGTTCATCATGCGGATCTTATAGTGATCAAAATACATCTTCTTTTCATCGTTCATACAGCAATGCTTGAACTTCTTGCCGGATCCGCATGGGCATTTGTCGTTTCTGCCTACCCGGGCATATTCCGGATTCTTATCCCTCACGATCTCCACTTCCCAGTACTCGTATGGGGATCTCAGGCTGCCCATCAGCATTTCAAGCAAGGCAAAGCTGTATGTCATCTCTTTAGGCTCATAAGGCTCCAGGATCTCAAACTTGTCAAAAGGATCTCTCACTGCTTTCAGATCTTTATACTCAAAATCCGTAGTCTCATGCATGCAGAGCTCACCCATGTAGATCTTGCCCGGCACATGGTTACAACCGCCGCGGAGCTTCACAGTCTCCCCGCAAATGCTGCACTTCTGCTCTTTGATAAGGGACTCCCGGCACACAAAGATCTCATATGGAAACAGCAGCTCATACTTGTTCAGCATATCCCTTATGTATACCAGATGGTACGGATCATCCAGGCTGGTTCCAATGGAAAAGTTTCTGCCCAGGGTCACCAGCTGCATATCTGTCTGGCGAAGGGTCTCCCAGGCCATGCGGTAGTTTTTGCTTCGAACCATGTTGTACATGGTGATGTAGCCCTTCTGAACATAGTAGATCACTGCCAGCCGCCAGTACTCATTTGCTTCTTCCTCGTTTTGTGCTTTGATGGCTTCCGCTCTCTTCTGCTCAATCTCCCGGATGATATCATCAGGAAAGATTTGATTTTGTTTTTTCAAAAACTGTTCGATCTCTGTAATAGTCATCTTGCACCTCCGCGGAATACCTCCTGAATAGCCAGATCCAGTGCCTCCCGGCACTCACTGACTCTTCCTGTAAACATGATCTTACGGATAAAGTCTTCACCCTCCACAATGATATTTACATAGGTATCCATCTCATCCTCGTAGCGCTGATTTCCATCTGCCATTTCCTTAAGAAAGCCCACTACCAGATCTGCGCACTGCTCCAGAATCTTATCTCTTACTACCATTGTAGCAAGCGCAACAGGGGAAGAATGCAGTACCAGTCTGCGATAATTGGCATCATCCACAGCGATATCTACCACCACGCCCTCTCCGGCGTTGGCTCTCAGATATCTGAGAAAATCAGAAGTAAACTCCGGAAATACAGGCTCCATTCCCTCACGGATATTTTCAGACGGAATCAGAAGCAGGTTCGCCTTTTTGATCTCTTCCTGATATTCCACTGCAAAGTATGGTTTCTCATAAATGTCGGCAAAGCCTGTCGGCACCTCGGCAACCATAATGTTTGATTTCGTAGAAATATGACGCATACTTATTCTTCCTCTGCGATCACTTTTACCATGGTCATAAGATCTGCATCACGGTCAGGGTATTCTTTCATGTATTTTCTGATGATCTTCTGCAGTGCCATCTGTGCCATCACATCACGGTCACCTGTCAGTACGCAAAAAAGCTCCCGGTTGCTCATTTCAAGAAAAGATTTTACTTCGCTCATAGGAAACCTCCCTAAAAAAAATAGAATTAACAATAGTATCATTATATTGATGAATACAAAACCCGTCAAGAATTCACCGCAGGATGGCTCTTTTTATGCAAGATTTTCCAGAATGAATTTCCGGTCTTTCTGAAAGGCCGCTTCCCATACAGCGCGGTCCGGCTCTCTGTTATATTCGCTCTCGATGATCACCCAGCCGTCAAACCCGGATTCTCTGATCACAGGTTTCTCTCTCAAGGGCTGTCAACATTTCTCCTATTATACCACACACCCGCCGCTGTATTCTCTTCAAAAACTCTGATGCACTAACCAATTACTCTCATTAGAAGAAGCGGTTTACAAGAAGATGAATCTCCTTTATACTTGCTCATGAAAGAAAAACACATGTCCGATGGTTACAGACATGGAATGGGAGGATTTAAGATGCAGTTATGGGTTTGCTGTGTGTATCTGGTGATGCTGGTGGTATTGCTGGCGGGGGCCAGATGGTATGGAAAAGGGGAATGGAATGAAGAGTTCCTCACACTGAAACAGACCAAATATATTCAGGGATTTCTGGCGCTTTGTATCATGATGCACCATATCGCCCAGGAGACCTGCGCCAGCTGGCAGAACTATCCGCTGATCCCGGGTCTGGAGTTCTTTGTCCCAATCGGATATTTCTTTGTGGCAATGTTCATCTTCTGCTCCGGCTATGGTCTTTATAAGAGTACCAAAGCAAAAGCAGATTATTTAAAAGGGTTCTTTGGCAGAAGAATTCTCCCATTGATCCTGGCATTTTATACCACCGGACTGATCTTCCTGCTGGCCCGTATTCTGATGAAAGAAAAGATGGACAGCTGGAAATATTTCTGTTACATCACCGGCTGGATGATGCCAAATCCAAACGGCTGGTACGTGGTGGCAATGCCGTTTTTCTACTTTGTATTTTATCTCAGCTTCCGCTTCCTGAAAAAAGACTGGCTCAGCATTTCCGGTGTTTTACTGGGAACATTCCTTTACACATTCCTTGGCACCTGGGTGGATCACAACGACTATCTGATGCGCGGGGAGTGGTGGTACAACAGCGTGCACCTTTTCTGGATCGGTATCCTCTTTGCCAAATATGAGAAGACACTGGTTGAGAAGCTGAAAAAGCATTTTTATCTCTATCTGATCTTAGCCCTGGCAAGCACCGTGGCATGGTTCCGCATCAGCCAGGTTACAACCGGAACTGTCTCCTACTACGGAGAGTACAACAGATTCCTCACCCACTGGATGGTAGTGAGAAACCGCTGGATCTGCCTCTTCACAGAGGCCATGGCCTGTGCCAGCTTTGTATTTTCCGTTATCATCTTGAATCTGAAGATGAGAATCGGAAATCCGCTGCTGGGATTCATGGGAAAGATCACACTGGAATTCTATCTGATCCACGGCCTGTTCCTGGAATTCTTTGCATTTAAATTCTGCGACATCGTGCCGAGCATCACCCGCATCAAAAACGTGCCTCTGCTGATCGTGGTGGTATTTGTACCCGCCGTTATTGCCGCACTTGCACTGCAGAAGCTTCACATCATATTGCAGAAGCTCCTGACCGGACAGTATAGAAAAAAGAATTGATCCGGCACACAAAAAAAGCATTCCTTAATGGAGTGCTTTTTTTAATACCTGTTTTCACACAGTCTGTGTGTAATCAGTCATCATTTGGGCCAGCTGGTCGGGGGAGATGGGATTCTCCGACATCAGCCAGTGGTAGAACATACCAAAACAGCCGTTGGTTGCATAAATGATCCTGTACTTTCTCTCGTCTTCAGAAGAGGTCCGACTTCTGTCAGCCGGGAATACCTTCTCGCCCAGGATCTGCAGCAGTTCTTCCTGAAGGCTGCGGTCCCCGGTTTTATTTAACAGGGTACGGAAGATATGCCGTTTCTCATCCACATAGCGAAGAAGGCTTTTTAAGATCTGATACTGATGCTGGCCATCCGGGATCCGGGTGGTGTCGATCTGCAGGGTGAACTCCGTTACATCGTGGATCAGCTCCTCCTTCAGTTTTTTCAGCTGGTCAAAAGGGTCTGAAAAATGGGCATAATAGGTAGAACGGTTCACATCCGCATTCACGCAGATCTCTTTCACCGTGATCTTTGCAATGTCCTTCTCCTCCAGAAAATGCAGCAAACTGTCATTTAAGACCATTCTTGTATATTTTATCCGTCGATCCATACCAGATTTTTCTCCTGTTTTATCAGATAAACAACACTTAATCAACACATGTTGGATATTCGTCATTTTCAATATTTTTGTTGGTTGATATTCGTTTTTCGTTAGTATACACTACATCTGCATAATAAACAACAGATGTTGGATATTCTGGAGGAATTCGAAATGATTCGTGTTTTAGTAGATTCAGCAGCCGATTATTTAAAATCAGAATTAGAGGAAAGACAGATCGAGCTTGTACCCCTCACCATAACCGTCAACGACGAGACAAGCTATCAGGATGAGCTTGAGCTCCCAAGAGAAGAACTCTTCCGCATGATGGTGGAAGAAGATAAACGTATAAAAACTTCCCAGCCTTCCCCACAGGATATGGTGGAGAAATTCCAGAGTGTGAAGGACGCAGGTGATGAGATGATCTGCATCATGCTCTCCTCCACTTTAAGCGGCACTTACCAGAGCGCACTTCTGGCTAAAGAGATCGTGGATTATGATAAGATCTATATCATCGACTCCCTCTCCGCAACCGCAGGTATTCAGATCCTGGCTAACCATGCGAAGGACCTGATTGCTCAGGGCGAAGCTGCAGAAGCTATTGTGGAGAAGCTTGAAGCACTGAAGGGCAGACTGAAGATCGTTGCCGTCGTAGATACCCTCAAGTATCTCTATCTGGGCGGTCGTGTCAGCAAGGCCACTGCTGTAGTGGCAGATACCGTAAACATCAAGCCAAGCATCGTAGTTACCAGAGAAGGCGCCGTTGGCGTTGGAAGCAAGTATCTTGGCGTTGGCCGTGCGGTAAAGGATCTGGCAAAGCAGATGAAGAGCACTAAGATCGACAGAAACTTCCCATTATATCTCGTATACAGCTACAACGATGCCAATGTCCAAAAGCTGGGCAAAGCACTGGAAGAAGCCGGCATCCACTCCGA
>JAGHUU010000059.1 GCA_018064695.1 Candidatus Blautia equi
GTAAACTGGATTCGTCCAAAGGACAGCTCCAGAGATCTAGCCAGGGACTTGGCCAGCATGGTCTTACCGGTTCCGGGTACTTCCTCCAGAAGCACATGGCCTCCGGATAATAAGGAGGTCAGCACCAGATCGATGATCTCTCCTTTTCCTACCAGTACCTTCTCTATATTTTCTTTTACTTTTCTGATCCAATCATTCTGAATACTCATAGATATAACCTTTCTCTGCCGTGCAGAATCATTTTTTCACACGAATTCATGATATCATATCTATGAACTTTATAACAGTAAAAAAAGACAGGGTTGCTGTTCACCGGTTATTCCGGTAAATAGCAGCTCTGTCTTTGAGTTTCTGTTTATTCCAGATTTTTCTCGTATTCCGTAACAGGAAGAGGGGTGGAAAAATAATATCCCTGAGCCATATAGCAGCCGTTTTCTCTTAAAAGATCCACCTGATCCGGTGTCTCCACACCTTCCACAATAGTCTGAAGTCCCAGATTCTTGGCCATGGAGATGATATTACTTAAAAGCACTTTCTTTTTGTCATTATGCTCCGAAGATTCCGCTCCCGGAAGAAAGCTCTTATCGATCTTAAGAATATCCCATGGGATATCACGGATCAGATTCAGAGAAGAATATCCAATTCCGAAATCATCCACAGAAGTGATGACGCCGGATGCTCTGAGGCCGTTTACGATCTTTCCAAGCTCCTCAAAGTTTGCATCTGAGGAGGTCTCTGTAAGCTCGATCTCTACAAGCTCATGGGGTACCTCGTAGGAGTCGATCACCTTCAGAATATTATTTAAAAGATTATTCTCTGTAGAGTGCTTTCTGGAAAGGTTTACAGATACCTTTACCGGGTGTTTTCCCTCATCCATCCAGCGTCGTAAATCTCTGCAGACGTGATCCAGCATGTAAAAATCCAGTCTGGAAATATTCACGGATTTCTCAAGTACAGGGATAAACTCATCCGGCGGGATCATTTTACCTTCATGGATCCAGCGGCACAGAGCCTCCGCACCCACCAGCTTATAATCGTCGCCCTCAAGGGAAAACTTAGGCTGATAGTAAACAAAGAATTCCTCATCCATAAGAGCCTTTGGAAAATTCTCCTCAATTCTCTGAATGGCAAGCTGTTTGTCCATCATTTCCTGATTATAGAAAACAAATGAAGTTCCCTGCACATTTTTTGCGATATTGGAAGCCAGCATGATCCTGTCAAAGATCGTCTGACCTTTTGTGATCTCTTCATCCTCCCGGATCTCACAGAAGCCTGCAGATGTGTTCACAAGGATCTCTGTTTTGGAGCAGTCATCATAGACGATGTTGGTTCCCTGCAGTAATTCCTGTATCTCCGGCAGATGTTCTTTTTTCATGATGATAGTAAAATGGTCACCGCCTATACGGCAAAGGCTTTCATCCGGCGCAAGAACCGCAAGGATCCTGTCGAGGAATCTCTTCATGACCAGATCACCGAAATCTCTGCCTATCTGGTCATTGATGGCAGAAAAACGTCGGAAGTTAAAAAAGCAGTAGGAATAATCTTTATAGGTATTCTTTTTGATCATTCTGGCCAGGGCACGGAAAAAATATTTCATGTTCGGCACCTGATACTGCTGGTCATAGTAAGTAAGGGTTTCAGAGAGACGAATAGAACGGATCCTTCCCTGTAAAGCAAAAAGGGTTCGAAGGATCACGCTTATTTTTTCGCTCTCCCACTCTGTCCAGTCCTCATCTCCCGGGAACTGATAAGCTTCGTAATAAACAATGCTTTCGTTGAGTGCGATTTCCCTGTTTCGGATATATCTTTCCGGATCTTCCGTTTCGTGTCCATACCACCGGGTATCATATCCCTTCAGTTCCTTCTCATCTTCCTCCGACTCAAACATGCGGATCCTGATGACCGCAATGCCAAGATCATCACACAGGTCGTGAAGAATATCCTCCCACTCCGGACCATATTCCATTTTCATTTTTTCAAAATTTATGACAAATTTTTCAAACATCTGATAATACTGGCTGTGGTCGCCTTTCATGATCGGACCTTCTTTCTTTTTCTGCTTCCCTTCCGTTTCAGCAGTTATTCTTCTGTTTTCTCAACGAAAGTATTATTGCTTAAGAGAATCTCTTTGGA
>JAGHUU010000187.1 GCA_018064695.1 Candidatus Blautia equi
AAATAGCCCTTTTCCACACCGGTGTCATATACTTCATAGCCCTCGTCCAGTTTTACACCCGGATCGATAATGCAGACGATCTTGATTCCTTTTTCCGCAAGATCGGAGATGCATTTTTCCGGATCCGCATAGCGGTCCTTATTCCAGGTGAATACGCGATAGCCCTCCATGTAATCGATATCCAGATGGATCACGTCACATGGGATCTCATTATCTCTCATTTTATCGGCCAGGGCACGGATCTCTTCCTCCGTGATATAGCCCCAGCGGCTCTGCTGGTAGCCCAGCGTCCATTTCTGCGGAACCGGAACGGTGCCGGTAAGATAGGTGTATCCGCTCAGAACCTCCGGCATATTTTCACCGTAGATGAGATAATAGTCCAGGTTTCCGTCCTTTGCCGCATAGCGGAAATAGCCGGCATCTTCCTTTCCCATATCAAAGGTGGTGCGGTAGGAGTTGTCAAAAAACAGGCCGAAGACCGCATTTTTCTTTCTGGTGATGAAAAACGGCACGGATTTATAGAGGGATTTAAAGCTGTCCACCTGGGGATCCGGAAGGTCGCTGTTCCACATCACATACTCATATCCGGCTTTATCCATGAATCCGGTCTTGTCGCCTAATCCGTAGAAGGACTCGTCGCCCTCCAGCTCCTTCAGGACCTCAAAGGCATCCTCCGCCTCTTTGTCATACTGGTGACCCTCAGACTCCATCAGCTGAATCATAGCTTCGCTGATTCTTGGAAGCTCGGTCCTCTCTCCGCGGTAATCTTTGCAGAGGACAGTTCCGTCCGCCGCATAAAAATCCACTTTAAAATCGTCATAGACCTTAACAGTCACTGCTGCTGTGGAGATCACTACTGCCTCTCCCTGCTGCTTTGCAGTGAAAGCGGTCTCTTTTACTTTTTCGCCCTCAATGGCTTTGGATCTGTGCTCCTCTGAAAGGAAGCCCGCAAATACGTTCAGGATCTTCTCTGTCAGGATCTCCACACGTCCGTCCTTCTTCTCAAAATGCAGAAGCACTCTGTTTCCGTCTGTCTTAAAAGAAAGCAGTTTTCCAAATTTCATTTTCGATTTTCTCCTTAATCACTGATATTTTTTCAGATCTCAGGCGATCTGTTCTTCTTCCTCTGCAAACTGGGAGTTGTAAAGGTCTGCATAGAAACCGTTCTTCTCCAGCAGCTGTTCATGATTGCCCTGCTCAATGATATCTCCATCCTTCATAACAAGGATCATATCTGCATTTCGGATGGTGGAAAGTCGGTGGGCAATGATAAAGCTGGTTCTTCCCTCCATCAGGTTATCCATAGCTTTCTGGATTCTTTCTTCGGTACGGGTATCTACGGAAGAGGTAGCCTCATCCAGGATCAGTACCGGGTTGTCGGCCAGAATGGCTCTTGCAATGGTAAGAAGCTGTTTCTGGCCCTGGGAAACATTGGATGCCTCCTCGTTCAGCTCCATCTGATAGCCGCCCGGCAGGGTCCTGATAAAGCGGTCTGCATGTGCAGCTTTGGCTGCTGCAATAACCTCCTCATCTGTAGCGTCCAGTCTTCCGTAACGGATATTCTCCATGATGGTTCCCTTAAAGAGCCAGGTGTCCTGCAGTACCATGCCAAAATGGTCGCGGAGCTCATGGCGGTCAAAGTTTCGGACATCGATGCCGTCCAGTTTAATGGCGCCTTCGTTTACATCATAGAAGCGCATCAGCAGTTTTACCATGGTGGTCTTTCCTGCACCGGTAGGTCCTACGATGGCGATCTTCTCGCCGCCCTTTACCTTTGCACTGAAGTCCTTAATGATGATCTGTTCCGGATCATAGCCGAATTTTACATGTTCAAAGTCTACTCTGCCCTCAGGTCTCTTAAGGTGAACCGGATTTGCAGCGTACTGCTCCTCCTCTTCCTCATCCATGAACTCAAAGACACGCTCTGCAGCTGCCGCCATGGACTGTACCTGGTTGATGATCTGCGCCATCTGCTGAATAGGCTGGGTAAAGTTCTTTACGTACTGGATAAAGGCCTGAATATCACCTACGCCGATAACGCCGCGGATAGCCAGGTTTGCACCGGAGATGGCTACGCCTACGTATGCCAGGTTTCCGATAAGCATCATGAAAGGATGCATAAGACCGGAAAGGAACTGGGATCTCCATGCGGAATTATATAAAACATCGTTGGTCTCATTAAAAGTCTTTATGGTCTCGTCCTCTTTATTGAAGGCCTTGATGACAAGATGACCGGCAAAGCTCTCCTCCACCTGACCGTTGATGATACCCAGATATTTCTGCTGGGAGCGGAAGTGCTTCTGGGAGAATTTTACCACAGTCATGACCACGATCATGGAGACAGGAAGTGTCACCAGAGCGATCAGGGTCATAAGCGGGGAGATGGAAAGCATCATCACAAGCACACCGATCAGGGTGGTGATGGAGGCGATGATCTGGGTAATACTCTGGTTCAGGCCCACGCCCAGGGTATCCACATCGTTGGTGATCCTGGAGAGGACTTCTCCATAGGTACGTGCCTCGAAATACTTCATAGGCATGCGGTTGATCTTCTCGCTGATCTCTTTTCTGAGCTGGTAGCAGACCTTCTGGGTGATGCCTGTCATGACCCAGCCCTGGATAAAGACAAAGACGGCGCTGCAGCAGTAAAGTGCAAGGGTCATAAAAAGCACCTGGGCGATCTTATCAAAGTCAATGCCGCCGGTACCGCGCATCTTATTCATCATACCCTCTGCCAGTGTTGTGGTGGCACGGCCCATGATCTTAGGGCTCACCACATTGAAGATGGTGGACATGGCAGCAACCACCATAACCAGTGCCACTGCTGCTTTATATCTTCCCATATAATTCAGGATCTTGCGGACAGCCTGCTTGAGATCCTTGGGCTTCTCACCCATACGTCTGCCCATGCCGTGGCGCGGACGACGCTGCTGAAGTTCCTGTTCTCTTAATTCCTGCTCTCTTTCTTCACTCATATTCAGGCCTCCTTTCCGTCAGAACCCTGACTGTTTTCTTTTTTCATCTCCGCCGGATCCAGTCCCAGCTCCTTAGCGGAAAGCTGAGATGCTGCGATCTGCAGATAAACGTCACAGTTTTTCAGAAGCTCCTCATGGGTTCCCTTGCCCACGATCCTTCCCTCATCCAGAACCAGGATCTGGTCTGCATGGAGGATGGTGCTGATTCGCTGCGCTACGATGATCTCTGTTCTGCCTTTTACTTTTTCCTCCAGAGCCTTGCGAAGCTTGGCGTCGGTCTTCATATCCAGAGCGGAAAAGCTGTCGTCAAAGACAAAGACCTTAGGATCTTTTGCAATGGCACGGGCAATGGCCAGACGCTGTTTCTGGCCGCCGGATACATTTCGGCCGCCCTGGGAGATATAGCTCTCAAATTTCTCGTTCTTCTCCTCAATGAAATCCAGTGCCTGGGCAATTTCAGCTGCCTCCCGGATCTCCTCCTCAGATGCATCCGCCTTACCGAAACGAAGGTTATAGGCAATGCTTCCGGAGAAGAGCACACCCTTCTGCGGAACGAAGCCAATCTGATCGCGGAGGGTTTTGAGTCCAATTTCACGGACATCTACACCATCGATGGTGATTGAGCCTCCGGTCACATCATAGAAACGAGGGATCAGATTTACCAGAGTACTCTTACCGGATCCGGTACCGCCTATGATAGCGGTTACTTTTCCCGGCTCTGCCACGAAATCCAGATCATGAAGCACATCCTCCTCCGCGCCTTCATAGCGGAAGTTTACATGGTTGAATCTCACCACACCTTTTGGAGCCTCCAGTGCTTTTGGGTTCTCAGGATCTGCAATGGTCTGTTTTGTGCTGATGACTTCATGGATACGGTCTGCAGCCACACCTGCTCTTGGGAGCATGATGGACATGGCGGTGAGCATCAGGAAAGAGATAACGATCTGCATGGTGTATGTGATGAACGCAGTCATGGTACCTACCTGCAGGGTTCCGGCATCGATCCTCTTAGCTGCGGTCCAGACAATGAGGATCACAATGATATTCATGATCACAGTCATACCCGGCATCATGAAGGTCATGACACGGTTGGTAAAGAGCTGTGTATTTTTAAGATCTGTGTTGGCTTTGTCAAAGCGCTCTTCCTCGGTCTTCTCTCTTCCGAAGGCACGGATAACTGCAAGACCGGTAAGGATCTCACGGGAGACCAGGTTCACGCCGTCCACCATTTGCTGCATGATCTTGAATTTCGGCATGGCAATGGCTACCAGCACCAGAACAAAGCTCACAAGTACAGTAACTGCCAGAATGATGATCCAGCCCATGTTTGCGCCGGTCTGGGCTACACGAATGACACCGCCGATACCCATGATCGGTGCATAGAGCACCATACGGAGCATCATTGTAGAGACAAACTGGATCTGCTGCACGTCGTTGGTGGCACGGGTGATAAGGGATGCGGAGGAGAATCTGCTCATCTCCGCGTTGGAGAAGCCCATAACATTTCCAAACACCTTCATACGCAGGTCACGTCCGATTCCGGCACCGACTCTGGATGCAAAGAAAGAAATAGCAATGGCTGCGATGGTCAGAACCAGGGTCATAAGCAGCATCTGTCCGCCGGTTTTCCAGAGATAGGACATCTGGATCTTATGGGTATCCATGCCGGCTGCCCTGTCACAGGCGATGGCATACTGCACACCCATGGATTTCAGAGTCTGGCTGCCGATCTGCTCCATCATGGTCTCCATGGTGGCTTTGCCCTCATCCATGGCGGAGCTGTCCACAACACCCATCTCTTTTACAGACGCAATCAGAGGACGAATGTTGACGAAGGTCTTAAGGTTTCCTTCCTGATCTTCCTCCTGGACGTATGGGATCTCCATATGGATCATGTCGCCCAGCTCCTCAAGGCTCTTATCCTCAAGGCCGGAAGCAAAGAGCTTCATCAGGGGATTGGCTCCCACCATCTGCATCAGGTACTCACGGAAGGCACTCTCCTCCATGCGGCCCATCTGATAGTTCAGTACCGCGCTGACCAGAAGCTTCTCGTCAGCATCATTTAATACAGTCTCGTCCTTCTCTGCCAGTTCGTAGAGGCCGTCTTTTTCTGTATAAAGACTGCTCCAGAGGGTCTGCTCCTCCTCTGACATCAGGATCTGCGCCTGTTCAAATTCCTCCGGTGTCACTTTATGCGGAACCACATGCTCCACACCTCCGCCTACGATTCCGGTATCGATGATCCGGGACGTAAACATAGGCAGAGACAGATCGCAGTAAGCCTGCACAAACAGTAACAGCAGGATCACGATCACAGACCGCCAGTAGGGAATCATATTTTTTGCAATATGCTTCATTAATGTGTTGCTCCTTTCAGTATTTCTTCATGCAAACTCCATCTTACCTTCTTTTTGCTAATATGGAAAGTATTTCTTCTATAGTATCCTCCACAGAGGCGGTATGTTTTTCATAGCGGTCCAGCAGCTCCGGCGCTGCGGTGCTCATAATATACGGCATTCCCACCGTATCCAGCATCTGAACATCATTAAAGTTGTCTCCAAAGGCCACAATGTCCTTAAGGTCGACCTGCAGAAGCTCCGCCATCATCCGGACTCCCTTTCCCTTATCTGCCAGAGTGGCATCTATCCAGTATGGGCCGGAGATGGATGCGTTGTAGTCCTTCCACTTTTCCTCAAACTGATCGATATAGTTCTGCGCGCCATCCGGAAGATAGACTGCAACCTTCACGATCTCATCCTCCACATCCTCCGGTTTTTCGTGGATCTCGTATTGATTGCCGATAAACTGAATTCTCTCCACCATTCCAAGTCCTTTTGGAAGCAGATGGCTGCAGCGGGGACCGGAGATATTTACCTCGCCCCTGTCGTTTGTGCGATCCAGGAAATCATGGGCGATCTCCATGGCCTTCTCCTTTGGAATTAGTGTTTTTCCCAGCACTTCCCCTTTGCTGTCAAAAACAACGGCGCCGTTGGAGCCGATAAAATAACAGCAGTCCAGAACCGGTGCGAACAGCTTCTGCATACTTGGAATGGATCTGCCGCTGGTGGGCACAAACCAGATCCCCATTTTCTTTAATTCCCGGATCTGCGCGATCAGGCGGTCAGACAGCTCTGTCTGATCATAGGTAAGGATCGTTCCGTCCAGATCGCTGCAGATCATTTTTACATTCTCAAACATATTTCTCTCCATCTCTCTATGGTTTTCCTGCCATGTTACACCTAAATCAAAGAAAACTCCACCCGTTTTTACAGAATAATTCACTTGAATCTGTCAGGAAAAAATGTTACATCTATTTTCAGAGGTGACAAACATGAATTTCTTAAGAAAAAAGGCGATCTCCATCCTTGTCCTGATCCTTTCCATCCTCGGTATGATCTACGGCTGTTCCCGCGGGGAGCTCTCCGTGGTCCTTGGAAAAGCAGTCACGGTCTGCCTGGAATGCATCGGATTAGGCTGATCAGGGAGGAAAGATCCATTGAATAACTTAAAAATATCCCGCATAAAAAGAAAGCTGATCCAGATCGCGGCCTTTGGCTTTTCCAATATCCACGCATCTAATCTGGCATCAGCAAAAATCTATATCGGCAAATGGAAATACTTCTGCAACCCCGGGCTGAACTGCTACTCCTGCCCGGCCGCCACTCTCTCCTGCCCTATCGGTGCCCTGCAGGCGGTAAACGGTTCCATGAAGTTTGGGTTCAGCTTTTATATTGTAGGCTTTCTCCTGGCTGTGGGTGTGCTATTTGGCAGACTGATCTGTGGTTTTATCTGCCCCTTCGGCCTTGTGCAGGAGCTTATTGGGAAGATTCCTCTCCCCAAATTCCATCTGCCCAAATGGATGACTTATATAAAGTACGGCGTCCTTCTGTGGTTCGTCCTTCTGTGGCCCTGGATCATCAAGTCACAGAACCTGTTTGGCATAGGTGATCCCACTTTCTGCAAATACATCTGCCCTGCAGGCCTGCTCCTTGGCGGCGTTCCTCTGCTGGTGGGCGACAGTAACCTTCATCAGGTCATCGGCCCCATCTTTTCCATCAAGCTGGTCATCCTGATCACCGTGCTCATTGGCTGTATGATCGTGATCCGCTTTTTCTGCAAAGTGCTCTGTCCGCTTGGCGCCATCTACGGACTATTAAATAAGATCAGTTTCTATCAGCTGCATGTGGATAAGACCATCTGCACCGGCTGCGGCATCTGTGCCCATGCCTGCCCTATGGATGTGAAACCGGCTGTCACTGAAAACAGTGCGGAATGCATCCGCTGCGGCGAATGCGCCCACGCCTGTCCGCATCAGGCCATCCATCTTGGATTTTTCAAAGACAGTAAAAAATAGTGGGACAGGGACCAGGTTCAATTTTGTTTTACAAAATTGAACCAGGTCCCAGTCCCACTGTCCCACTATTTGTCAGTCGTGATCATGTATGGTCTGCATGCTCTGCTCTGTGCGCTGCATAAGCTCCAGCTCATTTCCTCCATTACATTACGCGAACCGGTTTATTACTCAAAAACAATGCGTCCGCCGCAGATCGTATATTTTACTTTTCCATATAATTCCATGCCGATAAACGGGGAATTGTTTGCTTTGGAATAGAAGGCATCCTGTACGGTCCATTTTTCTTCCGGGTCAAAGAGCACCAGGTCTGCTGCCATTCCCTCTGCAATTCTGCCGCAGTTCAGGTTATAGAGCATGGCCGGATTGATGGTCATCTTCTCCAGAAGATCTATAAGGCTTAAGTGTCCCGGGCGAACCAGATTTGTGATTCCAAGAGCCAGGGATGTTTCAAGACCGATCATACCGCTCGGCGCATCCTTGATATCCTTAGCCTTCTCCTCTCTGCTGTGAGGCGCATGATCTGTGGCAATGATGTTCAGGGTTCCGTCCTTAAGACCTTCAATGATGGCCTGTCTGTCCTCCTCGGTACGGATAGGCGGATTCACCCTTGCCAGGCTGCCTTTTTCCAGCACGATATCCTCAGTCAGAGAGAAGTGCTGCGGAGTGACCTCGCCGTAGATGCGGGCGCCTCTTCTCCAGTATTTCCGCACGATCTCCACAGACTCCTTTGCGCTGATGTGCTGAATGACGGTTCTTGCCTTGGTCTCAAGTGCCAGCGCACAGTCGCGCTCCACCAGCGTATACTCTGACTCGGAGGAGGCTCCTCCGTAGTTTAAGATCTCAGATACACGGCCCTTATTCACGCCCTGTCTGTCGATGAGTGCCGGATCCTCCTCGTGAAGGCTGATAGGAACATCATACATAGCGGCGATCTCCATGGCTTTCTTTACGGTCTCCGCATTTTTGATCGGGATTCCGTCATCTGTAAAGCCAAGGGCTCCTGCTTTTAAGAGGGCTCCGAAGTCTGTGATATTCTCTCCGTCAAATCCGGTGGTCACAGCCGCTGCTGTGTTCACATGGATCTTGGCTTTTTTTGCCTTATTCATGATATGTGAAATGGTATCCACATTGTCAGCCACCGGTTTGGTATTTGCCATACATACTACCGTGGTAAAACCGCCTGCTGCCGCAGCGCCGGCGCCGGTGTAAATATCTTCTTTATAAGTCAGTCCCGGATCACGGAAATGTACGTGGGTGTCCACAAGTCCCGGTGCGGCCACAAGTCCGGCGGCATCGATCACCTGATCTCCGGCTTTTGCTTCTATTTTTTCTCCGATCTCTGCGATCAGTCCCTTTTCAATGGAAATGTCCCCCACCATATCTGTAGCGCTGGCAGGATCCACAATTCTGGCATTTTTAATAATCAGCATATTCTTTCAGCTCCGTTTCTTTCTGTTCGCAAACCTTATCCCACAATAATATTTTCCTGCACCTCGCACTGGTACTGCGGATGCTGTCTGAGACCGTAGAGTGCCATCTTAGCCGGAACATTGCTGGTAACATAGATTCTAAGGTCCTCAATGTACATAGGTCCGTCCCCGCGTCTTGCCTCGCCGTTAAGACCCTGCAGGAAGAAGAAGGAAAATACACCGTTATTCAGGTTCGGGATATCGTAAGAGCATTCCTTTGCACTGCAGGAACAGAAGGTCACCCAGTCTGTATCCCATGGCATAAACTCTCTCATCATGCGGGCTGTGGCAGGTCTCCGGCCTTCCTCATCCCCCAAAGCGCGGGACTGCGGTACAAGGAAAGCTGCGTCCTCTTTTGTCAGAAGCGCTTTCAGTTCTCCGGCTTCCACAGGCTCCCCGGCATTATTCAGCACGGTAAGCTTTCTGCTGAAGCGCTCGCCGCAGTGGCAGGCATCAAACACTCTGACCTTATAGGAAGCACGGCATTTCTTCATAACATCATTCAGCCATTTCATAGGGATATCATTGGAAAAGCCTTTTTCTCCCACCATGACATCGGTAGGGAGCAGGACGGTATGACCGTCAATCTCCTCGCCGTGTCCGGCAAAGAAGAAGAACAGCTTGTCGCTTGCAGTCATGGAATTACAGATCTCCTCGATCTTTTTCTTGATCTCCTCGCAGAACACTTCTCCGGCGAAAAGATGGATA
Organism: Candidatus Blautia equi; assembly: GCA_018064695.1. Taxonomy (GTDB): domain Bacteria; phylum Bacillota; class Clostridia; order Lachnospirales; family Lachnospiraceae; genus Blautia_A; species Blautia_A equi. The sequence continues at coordinate 9,507 of JAGHUU010000187.1, forward strand.
TCCTCCTCCGGAACGTCCCATTTTGTCTTGAAAAATTCTCCAAGAGCAATGGCATCCTTCTCCGCATTTGGAAGATCGTTGGCGCCGTCTCCTACATAATAGTGGCGGCATCCGATCAGGATGGCCTTTAATCCCTTTTTCAGCTCTACTGCGGTTCTCATAGACGGTGCTTCGTATCGGTTTCTGTATCCTCTCACCATGCCGCGGTTCACACAGTCGCCAAGGCCATCCACCACATCATCCAGATCCGGTCTTTTATAATACTCATACAGAACTGTAAACAGTTTCTCTACTTTTAATGCCTGATTGATCATCTTTACCAGATTTCTGATGCTCGGCCCCAGCGGCTGGCCCTCCGCATAGTAATCTGCTCTGTCAATTCCGATTCTGTTTCCAATTCCAAGGATTTCATCCGCGGAATATCTTTTTTTCAGATAATTAATGAGGTCCTCTTCAAATTCCAGCGTCAGTTCTTTGCTCATGGGAACTTCCTCCTTATTTCATCACAATATTATTTCATTACAGTATTATTCCATCACAATATTATACTGTACCTCGCACTGATACTGCGGATGCTGGGAAACACCCATGTGCTCTGCAGCGATCTTCGGTACATTTTCGCATACGTACTGCTTCAGATCCTCGATCTGCATTTTCTTCATGCCGTACTTGGCGCCGCCCTTCAGTCCTTCCAGCATCATGTAGGTGAAAATGCCATGTCCAAGAGATGGGATCTCATAGGAATACTCATCCACATTGCAGGAGCAGAAGGTGATCCAGTCTGTGCCGCTTCCCATGAATTCCTCCATCATGAGCTCTGACATCTGCTCTGTAACCTCTGTCTCCGGCTCCACACCGCTCTTGATGGCTTTGCTGAAGCGCTCACCGCACTGGCAGGCATCAAAGATCCTTACCTTCACGCCGGCTCTGCACTCTTTAATAATACGGTTTACTTCGGAGAGCGGAATCAGGTTGGAGAACATATATCCCTTTTCACAGTGGGTATCGGATGGAAGCAGATAGCTGTGTCCATCCAGCTCCATTCCGTGTCCGGAGAAATAAAAGAGAAGATTGTCCTCCTCGTCCAGACTTTCGCAGACACTCTCCAGCACAGAGAGAATGTAATCGCAGGTATTGGCTTCGCCCTCTGTCAGCATATGAATATTGCTGCGGCTCACATCCCAGTAGTCCTGAAGAAATGCGGAAAAAGCATTTACGTCATTCACAGGGCAGCTGAGGTTGTGCATGCCGTTCTCCATGTCGTACTCGTTCACGCCCACAAGGATGGCATGCAGCTCCTTACCGAAGCGGATCTCGTTTGCGCCCGGCACAGGAAGGTACTTTCTGAGCTTATCCCTGTAGAGATCCGGATGGCTTGCGATCACCCGGAACATGTTGTCCTCCAGCCCTCTGTTCTTCACCAGGGTCAGAAATGCCTGGGCCAGCTGAATACCGTTCATTCCAAAACCATAGTATCTGGAAGGGTCAATTCCCATCCATCTTCCAATGGAAAAAATATCCTCCTGGGAGTAATAATCCGCAAAAACCTCAATGAGGTACTGCTCTTCCTCCTGTCTCATCTTTGCCATGATTCTTCCTCCAAATCATTCTTTCTTACTGTCTGTTTTTATCAGACACTCTTTCTTTATACTATCATATTTTCCCCATGAGATACAGTTATTTTTCCTCGCCGGGATTCCGCAGATCTGCTTTCTGAACATAAAAAAGGCAGGCATGTTTTCACATGCCCGCCCTGAAATATCATGATGTTCTGTTAAGGAGCTGTTCCTTATGGAAGCATATCAGCATCGCCAAAGGTAGCTTCCCATTTAGCAAGACGCTCGTCCATGATGTCCTGTCCGCCTGCGTTCAGGTAATCTTCCATACCTGCATCCCATACAGAGTCAAACTCTTCTACGGAAGCAACTACTGCTTTGTCAAATACGATATCTCTCTTCTCGGAAAGTGCGTTACCAACACCAGCCTCAGCCTCGATAGCACCAACGTTAACTGCTTTCTGCATGATGGAATCATTCAGACAAGCGGTCATAGCGCAGATAACGATCTCAGGATCGGAACCTGCATAGTTGTTAGCCATGGATTTAACGGTGATCTCATCGTCGGAAAGGTGGAGACCGTTACAGGTAATGGTCATATCGATGTTCTGACCGGAGTTCATGATAGCTGGAGCCTCTGCTGCCATAACAGCGTAGGAACCATCCTCAAGTTTGGTGTGGGTCACGCCCTCATCACCAAGCTGCAGATACTCGATGTGTGCAGGATCGGAGATCCAGTCAAGGTAAAGCAGGGAAGCCAGTGGCTCGTCGTTGGTGGTTGGGAAGAAGATCTTTCTGTCACCAGCGGAGCTGTAGCTGTATTTAGCATATTTGTCTGCGTTGTTCTTGAAGCAGTCGATTGCTACATAGTCAGCGTTCTCGCCAACGATCTCATGAAGAGTGGTGGTGATAGCAACACCTGGCTGATATGGGTAATCCCATGTGTGGATGAAAGCACCAACATAACCGGATTTGATCATGTCATCCTCGGTGGTATCTCCGCTGCCGTACAGTGGGAAATCTTTCCAGATAAGACCATCGTTGTACCATTTGTTAAGTACACGGATAGCTTCTTTGGTTCCGTTCTCGGTGAACTTTCTGTCATCGAAACCGTTTACATAGAACTCTTTGTCAGTCATGTTAGCATCAAGGAAGGACTCGATGAGGTTAGCTGCTCTCCAGCCGATATCGTAGCTGGTGGAGAATGGAACCATCTTGTCTGCGTCGTCGCCAAGAAGAGCTTCAGCGTTGTCTTTGAATGCTACCAGAACAGCCTCAAACTCCTCAAGAGTGGTAGGAGTCTCAAGACCAAGAGCGTCTAACCAGTCCTGACGAACGAAGGTGTTGATACGTCTGATGTTTGCTCTCTTTCCTTCGATTGCCCAGAGGGTTCCCTCTACAGGATCTTTGTCGTAGTTGATGTTAGCATCGCCGAGCCAAGCCCAGAGGTTAGGAAGCTGATCTTTGTAATCCTCTACATAGCTGCTGAGGTCAAGAACACCGCCCATGTTTGCATACTGAAGAATGGTAGGATAGTCGTAGGTAAGGCAGATGTCAGGAGCGTCGCCAGCTGCAAGGAGGTTGTTGATCTGGTCAACCTCAGTCCAACGTGGAACTGCTACGAACTCTACTTCTACGTTATACTGCTCAAGCATTCCCTGTTTGATGTAATCGGTGTACATGTTGTTGGTAGGATCGGTACCGCCGTCGTTTCCACGGTCGTAGATCTCTACGGTGATGTGTTTAGTCTCAGCAAATTTGCCGTCAACTAATTCTTCAGCGTGAGCAACGCTTCCGAGAGTGGTTGCTGCCATAGCAAGAACCAGCATGCTTGTTAAAGCTTTCTTTTTCATTGTAAAAACCTCCTGAAAAAAATTTTTGTTTATTATAAAAGAACGTTCCCAACATTCTTTTATCGCGTATGAGAATAAATATTGTTTACAGATCCATCACTCTTTAACTGCACCCAGGGTAACACCTGCGATGAAGTATTTCTGCAGCCATGGGTAGATGAGAAGGATCGGTACGGTGGAGAACATTACGACTGCTGCCTTTAAGGATTCTGCCAGACCGGGGGTGGAGAAACCTTCCTGCGCTGCAACCTCAACGTTATTGATGTTGTTCAGGATGTTGTACAGGAGCATCTGCAGTGGGTAATAGTCCTTGTTGGTGATGTACATAAGAGCATCGGAGTAACCGTTCCATCTTCCTACTGCGTAGAACAGTGCCAGTGTAGCAAATACAGGCTTGGAAAGAGGGAGGTAGATATTCAGAAGGATGGTGAAGTAAGAAGCACCATCGATCTGAGCCGACTCTCTTAAGCTCTCAGGAATTCCATAGAAGAAGCTTCTCATGATGATCATGTTGTAGACACTGAGACAGGCGGGAACGATAAGTACCAGCGGACTGTTCAGCAGGTTCAGCTGTTTCATAAGAAGATAGTTAGGAATGGTTCCTGCGTTGAAGAACATGGTAATGGTGATCAGAATATTAAAGGTATTTCTGAATTTCAGATCCTGGAAGATCAGTGGGTATGCACAGATGGCGGTCATGGTAAGAGAAACCAGTGTACATACAACTGTCAGGAATACTGTCCATACGAATGCTCTGATATTCTTGGAGTCTTTTAATACGGTAGTATACGCTTCAAAATTGAGTCCTTTGGGGATCAGGTATACAGAATGTTTTACCAGGTACTCAGAACTGCTGAGGGATCTGGCAAGAAGATTGATCATAGGGATTACACAGATAAGTCCTACGAATACGCACAGGATCACAAAGATCCAATCGCCCATCTGTGTGCTTTTTCCTTTTACGTTCATGCTTTGTCCTCCTTTTCTTTACCAGATACCGCGCTCGCCGAGACGACGGGACAGCCAGTTGGAGAGTAACAGGAAGAACAGGCATACAACAGACTGGAAAAGACCTACAGCTGTGGTAAGGGAGAACTGAAGTCCCTTAATACCGTTCTTATATACGAAAGTGGAAAGAACCTCTGCCACTTCCATAACCAGTGGGTTCTGCATTGCGAATGGTCTGTCGAAACCACTTCCGAGAATATTTCCGAGGTTCATGATCAGAAGAACTACGATGGTAGGTCTGATACCCGGAAGGGTGATGTGCCACATCTTTTTAAAGCGGCCTGCGCCGTCAACGGAAGCTGCCTCGTAAAGCTCAGGGCTGATTCCGGCAATAGCTGCCAGGTAGATGATGGAGCCCCATCCAAAGCTCTGCCATACACCGGTAAGAATATAGGTAGCTACCCAGTGGTTAGGAGAGTTCAGGAACGGAACACTGTCAAAACCAAGATTGTTGATGACCATGTTTACAAGACCGCTGGACGGTGCAAAAAGCTGTAAACAAAGACCGGAGATGATGACCCAGGATAAGAAGTGCGGCATGTAAGCTACGGTCTGTACGGTCTTTTTAAATTTCTTAAATGGGATCTCATTTAAGATCAGTGCAAAAATAATAGGTGCCGGGAAGCCTGCAATCAGGTCAAGCAGGTTCAGGCTGATGGTGTTTCGGAGCGCTACTATGAAGTCTCTGTTCTTGAAGGCTTTGATGAAGTACTTCATTCCGTTCTGAGCTGCCCACGGCATCTCAAAAACACTCATGTTCAGCTTATACTCTTTAAATGCAATGAGAATGTAACTCATTGGAGAGTACTTGAATACGAGCAGGTACACCATTGGAAGAAGCAACAGTAAGTACAGCTGCCAGTACTTTTTCAGGTAAATAAATGAACGGTTTTTCTTTTTTTCCATATTTTCCCCCTTCGTTATTATATATGGATTTCACGCATTCTATGGCATCAATCTTATCACATTTTTTCGTGATTTTCAATAATTCCAATCCAAACAATCGTTATTTTGCCGAAGATCTATTGTTGGCATATTGTTTTTTGTCTATATTGCACAAACAAAATCTCTTCACGCCACGGGGTTTCCGAAATTGTCAGTTTTTTATACACATTTCGCATTTTTATACATTGTATCATCCAAAACTAAGCATATTCTCCCTCATATCCTACTTATTTTATTGCGTTTTCCGACTAAATTTATTATACTGAATGTATGCAGCATCTGTTTTTATAAAATCCCGTTAGAATCCCTTTCCGAAAGGAAGTTTTTTCATGAAAGAACAGTTTTTAAAATCCTTTGACGCCCTGGATACAGAGATCTTCTGCGTGCGGAAAAACAATCCTCTGCCTTTATATAAAGAGGTCACTTTTCATAATCACGACGGCTATGAGATCTGGCTGGTACTAAATGACGGCGCAAACTATTACGTGGAAAGTCAGGGCAAGCGCCTGGAGCGGGGCGACCTGATCCTCATCTCCCCCTATGCCTTCCACTACGTGGAGTCCAAGCAGCATGATGCCGTTTACGAGCGCGTCTTTATTAATATGAAGGAATCCTTTTTCAGCAAGCTTGGAAGCAGCACCAGCATGAACCTGAAGGACTGCTTCACCCGCACCTCGGACCATGCCCTGAACCTCATTCATCTCACCGAGGAGGAGATTCCTTTTTACCTGAGCCTCACAGACCAGCTTCGCGCCAATCTGGACGAGCCAACCAGCGGAAGCGACCTTATGGTTCCCGCTCTTATGACGCAGATCCTGGTATTTCTGAACAGAAAGGCCACGGAGGAGACCCATATCCACTTCCACAACGATATGCCGAAGATCGTAAAGGACTGCATCAGCTATATCAACGATAACCTGACGGAAGACATCTCCATGAACAGTATCTCCGACCACCTGCACCATAACAGCGACTACATCAACCGCCGCTTCAAGGTCTTCACCGGAATCACCGTGGCTCAGTTCATCCTGATCAAACGCATCACCCTGGCCCAGAAATACCTCCGCCAGGGAACCCCACCCAGCGACGCCTGCTACCTCTGCGGCTTCAACAACTACTCCAACTTCTCCCGAACCTTCTCCAAACATACCGGATTTTCACCAAAGCAATATCAGCTTGCACAGCGGATGGAGTAAGTTACAGTTCACTCGTATAGGCAATCACTTGCTGATTGACTATACGCCAATACAGTTGAATAGCCAAAGAAACGCCC
>JAGHUU010000218.1 GCA_018064695.1 Candidatus Blautia equi
GAATTATCCGTAAAGCGGGCGGCCGAGATGCTGATCCTGTTTTCTGTTTCCGCAGAATATACGATGTGCATCTCATAAGATCCTTTGGAGAGGGGCTTTACAGGACCATATAAAAATACACAGTCCTTGGCACCTTCACTCAGCATAGAGTCATCCACATACCATTCATTCTGATCGAATACGGCGGAATTGCTGGTGTAATTCTCCATATGAATGCCTGCATCGGTTTTCTCCTTTGCGTTTGCGGCCAGCAGGCACACAAAACTGATGAGAAAGAGAATAAACGAAAACAGCGCTGCGGCTTTTCGGAGCTTGGCATTCAGGATCTGTTTATTGTTCATCATTTTCATCCTTATTTAAATCGTCAGTTTCATTTTCAGGAACTGCATCCGCAGCGGATTCCTCCTCGGTCTGGTCGGATACTTCCTCAGCCGGAGCTTCAGAAACGTCTGCAGCTGCTTCCTCAGCCTCTTTCTCAGATGTTTCCTCCTCAGGGGCTTCCTCTTCGGATTCTCCTGTGACATCCGCTTTGGTGATAAGGGTGATCTCCGGTTTTTCCTCCGGATCCATTTTTCCGATACGGGTAGCCTGGCGGGTGATGATCTTTTCGAAAAGGTTACGTACCTCGCGGGCGTTGGCGAAGTTTTCGGATTTCTCGTCGATGAGTTTCTGGATGGCCTCTTTTACTGCCTCCAGTGCGTCATCCTCCATTTTGTACTCGTATTTCTTTAAGAAGCCTTCAAAGATAGAGAAGAGCTCCTCCATGGAATAATCCGGGAAGAAAAGGTATTTGTTGAAACGGGATTTGAGACCAGGGTTGCTGTTTACGAAGTCCTCCATAAGCTCGGTGTATCCGGCTACGATGACTACGAAACCGTCGCGGTGATCCTCCATGGCTTTCAGAATGGTATCGATGGCTTCCTGACCAAAGTCGTTTCCGCCTTCTTTATTCAGGGTATATGCCTCGTCGATGAAGAGAACGCCGCCCATAGCCTCGTTGATCTTTTCCATGGTCTTAGTAGCAGTCTGACCTACATAACCTGCTACCAGATTGGAGCGGTCCACCTCCACAAGCTGTCCTTTAGGAAGAGCGCCGATTTTTTTATACAGACGTGCAAGAATACGGGCAACGGTAGTTTTACCTGTTCCAGGATTTCCGCTGAATACAAGGTGAAGGGATACAGGAACGGATTTTAATCCCTGATCCTGACGCATCTTCTGCATCTTGGCAAGGCTGATGAGCTCCTCCACATCTTTTTTCAGATCCTTTAAGCCAACCAGAGCGTTCAGATCGTCCATAGGATCGGTCTCAGGTTCAGCCGGTTTCTCAGGCTCAGCAGGCTGCTGAGGAGCAGGAGCGGATGCGGTAGGCTTTGGAGTGAGGAGGGATGGATCCACAGACTCATTTACCATGTTGTGCATGTTGGTGATGTCATCTCTTAAGGTCTTATTAAGATCAAGAAGAAGATTGCTGAGCTCATCTGCATCCACAGATGGTTTGGCAGGCTCAGCAGGCTTTGGAGCAGATGGTTTATTTGCGGAAGGAGAAGCCGGTGCAGCGGGCTTCTGGTCGTGATTTTTATTGTCATTTTTGATCGCATCAGAGAGCGGACCGAAGAAATCATCGTAGATATCTTTTAAGATCTTGTCCGGTCTTGTGTATTCAGGAAGTTTAGCCATGGTGATTCTTTCCTTTCTATTTTATAAGCTGCTTCATTTTATAAAGATATTCATTCGTTCATTATACAAAATCTGGAAAACAGTATCAAGAAAATATGTTAGTTTTACTCGTATAGGTAATCACTTGCTGATTGACTATACGCCAATACAGTTGAATGGCCAAAGAAACGCCCACCTCGCTGAAAGCGACTTCAAATGTGGGCGTTTGGTTACAGTTCAGACAGTGTCTGAACTGTAACGATGTTTTTAAGCAGGGTGAGGGCCGGGATAAAGTCATCTGAAGGCATGGAAGAGCAGGATAGAAGGAGCGTGAGGGCTCCCTCGGATTCCGAGAGTACCTGGATCTTCAGACCATGTGCAGCTGCAGCGTTTTTTAAAGCTTCGCCGCTATACCTGGTCGGCACGGTGAGTGCCATGGTGGTTCCGGCGGAACCGACTTTGATCTTTGCCTTTGCACCAAAGATCTGTGCAGCTGCCTCTGTGAGCAGTTTCATCTTTGCTGCATAGAGTCGTCTTAACCGTCGGGTCTGGGCTGCCAGATGACCGTCGCGGATAAACTGGCAGAGGGCGATCTGTTCTGCTTTGGATGCTGTCTGATTGTACAGAGCAGCCCGCTGCAGGTAAGCTTCCCTAAGCTGTCTCGGTAGTACCATAAAACTGATACGGATGGATGGCAGCAGAAGTCTTGAGAAGGAGCCTATATAGACTACTCCCTGACCGCCGGCCAGACTGTATATGGACGGCGTAGGCTTCTGCAGATATACAAATTCATTCTCAAAGTCGTCCTCAATGATGAGACTGCCGCGGTGGGAGGCGTGACGGATCAGCTCCAGACGGCGGCTGATTGGCATGATCTCGCCCCATTTGGTCATGTGGGCCGGTGATACAAAAATAATGCCGCAATCCTTATCTCTGTAATGCACGTCAAAGCCATAGTCCGAAAATACGGCGCTGCCGTGGACAAAGGACGGTGTGGGGAATGAAACTGTTGTATAATCCTTAAGAAGCGGACACAAAATGTGGAGCAGACTCTGCACACCGGCGCCCACCACGATATCCTCCGCAGTACAGTGGATGTTTCTGCGTTCACGGATGTATTGCGCCAGGGTTTCCCTGAGTTCATATTCCCCCTGGGGCTCGCCATAGGATAACAGGCGGTCATTCTGCCTGAGTGCGCTCTTGATATAGCGCTGCCAGAGATCAAAACGAAAGCTCTCCCTGTCCACGCCGGAGGAGGAGAGATCGTAGATATAGTTCACCTCCGCTGCTTTTTCACGATTCTGAGGGACAGCCGGTTTTCCTGTGATTCCGGTGACATAATATCCGCTCTGCGCCTTGGATATAATAAAACCGTCGGCTGCCAGCTGCAGGTAAGCATTTTCAATTGTGGTGCGGCTTAAATGCAGCTCCCCGGAGCATTTCCGAAGGGAGGGCATTTTGCTCCCTGCAGGCAGCTTTCCCTGCAGGATCAGATCTTTATAATAACGGTAGACGGAGAGATACAGCGGTTCCCCGTCTTTTTGAAGTTCTAATGCCATTGTTTTTCTCCGGATAAATTAAACTGAGCATGTCATAACTGAATGCTCATACAAAACAGAAGTATAATACAAAAATACAGAAAATACTACAAAATCCGCCGGATCGGAACTTATAAAGGGCTGAAATGCAGCTGCCTGAAGTACCGTATCCGGCGGATATTTTTATTTGATTCCAGTTTCAATATGTTTTACAAAGAGCTCCCGCACCTTTGCGTATTCTCCAAGACCCTTCAGCCTTGCGGAGACCTGAAAACCTTCTTTCTCAAAACGGCTCTTCCAGGAATCCTCATCGTCACCGGCAAGATCGTTGTTGGCATGGTCGCCGGCCACGATCATAAAAGGTGCCAGAAGGACCTTCTGAAGACCTGTCTTTTTTACATTTCGAAGGACGGCATCGAAATCCGGATATGCCTCCACAGTGCCCATGAAAATATTGCCTTTGCCCTGATCCTTAAAAGTGTAGTCCATGGCGGCATAGATGCTGTTTGCATAATGCGGTGTGCCATGGCCCATAAATACCAGTGCGGTGTCATCGGGAAGATCGGCAAACTCCTCATTCACAGCCTGAAGAAGGGCTGTTTTATCCTCCTCGCTGGTGAGAAGCGGATCGCAGATGGAGATAGAAGAGAAGGAAGCTTTATATTTCAGAATATCCTCCTTCATGGCATCGTTCTCGATTCCGTTGGTTACATGGGTAGGCTGGACAATGAGCTCCTGCACGCCGTCACTGATCATGCGCTCCATGGCTTCTTCCACATTGTCCACCGACAAGAGGGAACGCTTTTTAAGTTTGGCAATGATCATTTTGCTGGTCCAGGCCCGGTATACGGTATAGGCGGGATATGCAGCGGCGATCTCTTCTTCAATCGCCTCAATGGTGACCTTTCTGGTGGTCTCATAACTGGTGCCGAAGCTCACCACAAGGATGGCTTTCCGGCTGTTTTCTGCTGTGTTCATAACAGTTCCTCCATGATCTAATTATGACCCTCCGCAAGGTCTCATTTTCCGCGTTTTTCAGTATACCGTCCATGGAAAAAAGAGTCAAGGGAAACGCGAAGCCGATTGACATAAAGCGTCCGTATGATTTATCATGGGAATGATGACCTAATGAAGGAGAAGAGAAAATGAGTATTTCCATGATAGGAATTGACCATAGCATGGCGCCGGTAGATGTGCGGGCAAGATACGCATTTACAAAGAAAAACGCAGGCCAGGCTATGGAAGAGATGAAGGCCAGAAAGGGTATTTCCGGCTGTATTCTTCTTTCCACCTGCAACCGTCTGGAGGTATGGGCCAGCGTGGAGGAAGGCGCAGACATTTCCTTATTTCAGGCGCTTTGTGATCTGAAAGGAATTACTGATTATAGTGACGATAAATATTTTGTAAAAAGAGAGGGAAAAGAGGCCGTGGAGCATCTTTTCTATCTCACAAGCGGACTGAGATCCCAGATCTTCGGCGAGGATCAGATCCTCACTCAGGTAAAAGATGCTCTTAGTCTTGCCAGAGAGTTTTTTGCATCGGACAGCGTTCTGGAAGTCCTTTTCCGCATGGCTGTCACAGCCGGAAAAAAGATCAAAACCGAGGTTCCGGTATCCCATGGAAACCCATCCGTCATCCATCAGGCGGTAGCCTTTTTAAGAGAACGCGGCATGGAAATGCAGGGAAAGACCTGCATGGTGATCGGAAACGGAGAGATGGGAAAGGTAGCAGCCCAGACCTTAAGAGAAGAGGGGGCGGATGTCACCGTCACGGTGCGCCAGTACAGAAGCGGCATTGTGGAGATCCCATTTGGATGTAAGAGAATCAATTATGCCGACAGAATGGATTACCTTTCAAAGTGCGATCTGGTGGTAAGTGCTACGGCAAGTCCTAATTTTACTTTAAGAGAAGAGCTGTTTGCGGATCTGAAACTGGAGCACCCGATGGTCCTCATTGATCTTGCGGTTCCAAGAGATATCGAGCCTTCCCTTGGGGAGCATGAAGATCTGACCCTTTACGATATGGACAGCTTCCGCTCAGAGATCTCCGAGGAACAGAAAGGAAATCTTAAGGATGCCGGTATCATTGTAGAGGAACAGATGGAGGAATTCTTCCAGTGGCTGGATGGCAGGGATATCATTCCAAAGATCCAGAAGATCAAGGAAGCGGCTGTGAAGGACATTGATCTTCGCATTGCAAAACCTCTAAAGGGAACTTCCATGGAAACCGAAGAGCAGAAAAATGTAGAGGGATTTGTAAACCGGGCAGCATCGAACGTCATCAATAAGATGATCTTCGGCATGCGGGATCAGGTAAGTCCGGATGTGTTTGTAACGATTGTCTCGGCATTGGAGAAAGTATATGAGTAAGAAAGCATATTTTCCACTTTTTGTGGATCTGTCAGATAAAAAGATCCTGGTAGTGGGCGGCGGAAACGTAGCTACCAGACGTGTAAAAACTTTGCTTCCATTTACCAAGCAGATCATGGTCATTGCACCAAAGATGACCGAAGAGCTGTACCGCATGGTAAAGATGGGAACCGTATCCGGTGACTTCCGCGAGGTGAAGAAAACAGATTTTGAGGATGTCTATATGGTCCTTGCCTGCACAAATGACGAGCAGGTAAACAACAATATCTATTATATCTGCAAGGATATGGGCATTTATGTAAACCTGGCCAACAGCAAGGAGAAATGCGATTTCTTCTTCCCTGGTGTTGTAAAGAAGGATGAGGCCGTGGTAGGTATTACCGCC
>JAGHUU010000115.1 GCA_018064695.1 Candidatus Blautia equi
AGTGCACGGTAAGCAACCGCATGTTTACTTAAATCATCATAGATGATCAGGACATGTTTGCCCTGGTTCATAAAGTATTCACCCATCGCACATCCGGAGTACGGAGCAATGTACTGCAGAGGACTTGCCTCGGAAGCAGTAGCTGCTACTACGATGGTATAAGACATAGCGTCATTTTTTGTAAGATTCTCTACCAGAGAAGCTACGGTGGAACGTTTCTGACCGATAGCTACGTAGATACAGATAACGTCCTTGCCCTTCTGGTTGATGATGGTGTCCGTCGCGATGGTGGTTTTACCAGTCTGACGGTCTCCGATAATTAACTCACGCTGTCCACGTCCGATCGGAACCATAGAGTCGATGGCTTTGATTCCGGTCTGCAGCGGCTCAAATACGGATTTTCTTTCGCAGATACCAGGTGCAGGGCTCTCAATAGCTCTGTAGCTGGTGGTGTTGATCGGGCCGGCACCGTCAATAGGCTGTCCGAGTGCGTTTACTACACGTCCGATCATTGCTTCTCCTACCGGTACGGATACGACCTTTCCGGTACGTTTTACTGTCTGTCCTTCGCCAATGTTCTCATCTGATCCAAACAACACGATAGACACACTGTTCTCTTCCAGGTTCTGCGCCATACCAAAGCTGCCATCCTCGAACTCCAGCAGCTCACCTGCCATACAGTTCTTAAGACCGCTGGCTCTTGCAATACCGTCACCTACCATAAGTACGGTTCCGGTCTCGTTCTGCTGGATCGCGTTGTCATAGTATTTGATCTGGCTGCGAATAACCTTCGATATTTCTTCAGGTTTTAATTGCATGTTGTCCTCCAATTGCTACACAATCACATTTTTAATTTTTGCGGAAAGCTCGGACATTCTGCCCTGTACGGTTCCATCGAACTGCTTTCCTTCTACTTCTACACGTATACCTGCCACTACGGATGGGTCCACCTTCTGGATCAGGGAGATCTTCTTTCCGCTGATCTTTTCCAGTTTTGCCTTCAGTGCAGCAAGCTGATTTTCATTTAAAGCGACCGCGCTTGTGACTACCGCCTCAGCGATACCCCGATCTACATTGTAGCGGCGCGTATATTCATCACAGCATCCTCCGAAGTCCTTAAGAAGATTCTTCTCAAGAAGGAGCTTTAAGAAGTTCACCAGGTATTTCTCTGCCTGGGAGCCAAATGCTGCATCGATCATATTTAAACGCTCCCCTTTAGCCAGGGATGGTTCCGAAAGAAGGGAAAGATACTCCGGATTTTCTCCGAAGATCTGACGTATCTCCTGCAGCTGTTCCATGATGATATCGGTCAGCTGTTCCTCTGCCGCGAGATCGTACAGGCTGCCGCCATATAACCGGCCTGTCTCAGTCATGCGTCCTCACCTACATTCGCTATAAACTCATCAATCAGTTTCGTGTGATCATTTTCGCCGATTTCACGTTCAATCACTTTTCCTGCGATCTCAAGTGCCATTCCGCCGATCTCATTCTTAATATCGTTGACTGCTTTGCGCTTCTCCTGCTCGATATCGCTCTCTGCTTTTGCCTTAAGGGCGGTAGCCTGAGCGGATGCCTCGCGAAGGATCTCCTCGCTCTGGAGAGTAGCGGTCTTCTGAGCATTCTGAAGGAGCTCATTGGCCTTAGCCTTTGCATCCTGCATGTTCTGCTCATACTCGTTTTTCATGGCGATGGCTTCCTCTTTTGCCTTTGCGGCATCGGAGATCTCAGCGTCTGCCATGGCTTTGCGTTTTGCAAGCATGTCGTTGACCGGTTTGAATAAGAACTTTTTAATGAGATACATCTGAAGGAAAAGGTTGCAGATCATCGCAATGAAGGTCCATGGCACAATGCCAACTAAACTCTGGAACTCCATGTTTTAACCTCCTATAATATGCTTTTTATGCCAGGAAATTCATGAACATACCTGGTGCTACGAAGATCAGAAGCAGACCGGTAACGAAACCGTAAATACCTGTGGTCTCTGCAACCGCACAACCAAGAAGCATGGTAGAAGTAACATCACCTTTACACTCAGGCTGACGTCCGATAGCCTCAAGAGCCTTTGCAACTGCGTTACCTTCACCGATACCAGGTCCGATACCGGAGATCAGAGAACAACCAGCACCAATTGCGCATCCTGCTAATGCAATACCTTTTGCAAGTAACTGAAATTCCATAGTAAAAATCCTCCTGTTTGGAAATATAATTTTCGGCGTAAAGCCGTTTCAGCTGTCTTTGACAGCTCCATATTCACTTGTTGTTTTGTAACTCTGCGCCATACAAGGCGCTGCTCAGAAAAAGAGCATCAGCCCTCTGCTGCGTTTGCGATGTAAAGAGTCGTCAGCATACAGAAGATGAAGGCCTGCATAAGACCGGAGAACCAGTCAAAGTATACAGACAGGACTGCCGGAATACCGACATCCAGGATCGGGATGTGTGATAACACTGCACCGACTGCTCCCGGAATCAGACCCAGCAGTGCAGAGCTGGCCAGTGCCAAAGCTGCATAGATCAGAGCGTTGATAACGATACCGGAAAGAATGTTTCCGAAATGACGGCATGCCATACTGATAGGGGTAGCCAGCTCGGAAAGAATATTAAACGGTGTCATGACCGGGATAGGCTGGGTGAATCCTTTCAGATATCCGCCAAAACCTCCTGCTTTGATCTTTTCTCTGGTGATCATGATAAATACGATCACAGCCCAGGCTGCCTCGGTTGAAAGATCTGCTGTCGGACTTCTGAGTCCGATCAGACTGATCAGGTTAGATACCGCGCTGGTCACAAACAGTGCCGCAACGAACGGGATCATATATCTGAATTTCTCTCCCATGTTTCCAATAACGAAGTTGTTAGCGGTCTCAACCAGCATCTCTGCCAGTGCCTGACGCTTGGAAATGTTCTCCACCTTAAGATCATGGGTGAGCCAGATGCAGAATCCGGTGATGATCAGCATGACCAGCCAGCTTACCAGTATGGTCTCACTGATCTGGATCTTACCAAGCAGCGGAAAATCTATAGGTATCGTAAAAAAGACTCTGGCGCCTGAAACGTCTATTGCCATATATGTTTCCACCTCCTTTTGTCTCATATCGGTATATGATTATTTGGTCAGTTGTGAATTCTTTATTCCGGTTTGATGATGGCTTTCAGCTTAATGCCGAAGCTTGGGAACAAGAGCGGTAAGATTCCTGCCACAAACTGAAAGCACGGAACCAGAATGGCAAGGCCGCCCCAGAAAAGCTGGATCATGCTTCTTCTGGAATAGCTGGACCTCATTGTAAGACGGGCATGCTCCTCATCCGGGTCCGCCGCAACCTTCTGAACTGTGATTCCCATAAGGAGAAAGTTCAGAACAGCGATGAATCCGCCTCCGAGACCACCCAGGATTACCGTATAGTCAAATGGCACCTTGGCTGGAAAAATAAGGTGCAAAATCAAAAATGCCGCCCACATTAAGACCACACCTGTGACAGTGTAGATGGCGACTCGTTTTGTTTCTTTCTGTACTGCGGGCTGTAATTTATTCCACATGCTGATTTTCCTCTTTAAGACCTTTCCTTACTCATGCTGATTGAAGGAGATGGTCTGTTTTTTCTTCTTTTTTTCTTTCTCTTCCTTTGCCTGGATGCTCAGGAAAAATTTATAGGCCACCGTGGCGGAGCCGCCGAGACCAAAGAAAAACCCCGGCACATATACCCAGGCACCTATGCCCAGTTTCACATTCAGCCACCACGAAATGGCGATACAGAGAAGTGTCGGCGTTATAAAAGAAAGTCCGAATTGCGTCAGCAGTGTGATGTTCTTCATGATTTCTCTGTAATTTCGCATCGTTGCCTCGAATTCTGTAAAAATTTATGCTGTTTTGGGGAAAACGTTTAAGTTTATCCAGATTGGAGATTTTTTCGGTAAATTAAACAAAAAATCCACCAATTATTTATGATTATATTATATTTTATACGCTGTGTCTAGCGTTTAGTCTTTCACAAAGTCGTCACTTTGTTAACGAGGCGCGAAACACGAAAAAAGGACGAAGCAGGTCCAATCCTTGCTTCGTCCTTGAAGTCTTTTTATTTGCCTTCCGCATAAAGATAATTGATATATCTTGGATTATACATGTTGCTGGCGTCGATCTTCTGTGGTTCCAGAAGGATCTCTTTTTCCAGCTCGATCTCCGGCATGTCCTCCTTAAGAGCGGCATACACAGCGGTGATGAGTGTCTCATATCCCAGCGTTTTAGGGTCCTGGGAAATGGTGCAGATCTGCTGACCGTCCTTTATGGCATCCTGCTGCTTTGTGGTGGCATCCACACCGGCAAACAGAATATTTTCCTTAAGCTCCGCAGGCAGGCCAAGATACAGCTCGGATATGTCTGCGTTGGTACAGATCACGCCTCTCACCATTGGATACGCTGCAAGAGCCTCTGTCATGGCATCCGCCATGCTCTCCACCTGGTCCTCATAAATGATCTCATCCACAGTGATCTCCGGGCAGTTTTCCAGAATCTCGGAGATGCCGGCAATACGATTCTGAATGCTCTCGGTCTTCTCCTGGGCGGAAAAGATCAGGACCTCGCCCTGCTCCATGAGGGCTGCGGACATCTGCTCTGCCGCCTGTCTGCCCACCTCGTAATTATCTGTGGCGCGAAATGCGGAGATCAGCTCTGTATCCAGAACATTAGAATCAAAAACCACTACCGGAATACCGTTTTCCCTTGCGGATTCGATCTGGGCCTGGCAGGACTCCATATCGATGGCTGAAAGACAGATCACATCGGGATTTTCCGCAACCACGGCATCCAGCATATTGATCTGATCCTCCACCTTTATTTCACGGTCCGGACCTTCAAAGGTCATGGTGATCTTATCACCCTTTTTCAGCTGATAGCAGGCATTCACAGCCTCCACACCGGCCTCCATGCCCTGGCGCACCATGCTCCAGTACTGGCCCTTTGTGGATTTGCTCACCACTGCCACATGCATTCCCGGCTGGATGGGAACAGAAGTATTGATATCTGTCAGCGCAAACACTTCTGCATCTGGAACTGCCGCAAGTAAAGCTGCTGCCGCTGCGGCACACATAGCTTTTCTGAATACTGATCTCATTCCGTCTCCTCCCGTTTTTTATGAAAGACTGCCTCAACGCTACCAATGTACCATCTTTTATTTTTTCCGTCCAGAGATTTTACATAAAAAATCCCTGAAAAGCCTGTCCTTCCGGCCTGATCTCAAAGACCATTTTCTTTTTCTTCTTCGGATGCATCAGCTCCAGGCAATAAGAGCATAATGCCAGAGGATATCCACTTTTTTCCTCCGCATTGTACTTCTTATCCCCAAGAAGTGCCATTCCCGCGTGGGACATCTGGACACGGATCTGATGGTGGCGTCCGGTATCCAGTTTGATCTTCAGCAGATACTTCTTCCCTGTTCGGGTACGTGCATCCTCTGCTTCCTCTATCAGTTCATAGGATAAGCGGGCCGCTTTGCTGCCCGGCGTTCCTTTATTTACTACCTTCGATATATTATTTCTGCCGTCCTTTAACAGGATGTCCTCAAGAACGGCCTGCTCCTTAAGAGGCTTCTGATCTGTGACTGCGTAATAATATTTTCCCAGCTCTCCCGCCGTCATCTGCCGGCTGAGCTCCTTTGCGGCGGATGGATTTTTGGCAAAGACCAGCACCCCCTCCACCGGCTGATCCAGCCTGTGGATGATCCCCACGTAGGGCATCTTTCCCGGAGTCTTTTCCGCCAGATAGTTTCTGATCCCGCTCTCCAGATCCATGGTTCCGATTCCTGCGCTCTGCACCGGTGTGCCGGATGGCTTTCGAAGGACCATCATCTCGTTATCTTCAAATAAAATACAGGCTCTGATATCTGTCATTCCCATTTGATTTCCTCATTCTCTGCTGCGGCCAGACCCGCAGTTTCTGAAAAAAAGTATACCCTATACACATAAAGATGACCACCATTTTCTGCTGTTTCTGAAAATGGTGGTCATCAATTCTGTTCACTGTCCAATGGTAATTACCTCGTTTTTCATTGTATTGTGATTCATGAATGCTTATTGGCTTCTGTATGAAGCAAGACCCATGCTCTGTATTCAATTATTTTATCTATATAAATTTTTTCCTGCTTTTGATCAGTTGCTGGCTGATTGAAAATTGGATAGATCATGAATTATATTTTACGGATTATAATTCGGAATTTTAAAATAAAAAACAAATGCTTTTCTGAAATGCCCTCTATCTTGATCTGTGACTTGTTCAATATGAAGAAATCTGATCTATATGACCCTGGATACTGATTTTTATGGGAATCTGATTGATTCTGTATCGGGTTTTTCTGCAGGAAATGTGATTTCCGTCACGTTCATATTGAGGAGGTTTGATTCTATCTCACCGGGTATCAGTCCTTTCTGTAAATCTGAATTCTGTGAGTATTTTGAATTCGGATTTGTTTTGATGTACAGACTATAACATTGCAAAGCTTATTTGTCAATACAATTATTGAAATATTTATATTTATTTTCATTATTTTATATTATTGTCAGAATATTCTGATAATTTATAATAAAATGAAACCCCGAAAGCGGATCATCAGGGTGTCCTGCCTTCGGGGTTTTATTATACTATGCTCTTATCTCTTCTCACCGAACATCACTGTGGTCTCCTCTGTGAGATCCACACATTTAGTGATTCCATTGCAGTGGATGCGCACTTTGGAGTATGCCTTCGGATAGCCTGCGTGAACCAGTTTCACTGTCACGGCACCGCTCTCCGTGGCAGTAATGTGATACTGGTTATAAACGCCTTCCCGGTAAGCAAAGGACTCTCCGTCATCCTGGATATGGTCGTATTCGCCGTTTCCCGGGAAGACCTCCAGCTCCAGCGTATCATCGGTGTCCTTCTCTCCCACATAAGCCTGCTTTGGCCATACCGGAAGAATGGTTCCTGCTTTTACAAAGACAGGGCAGGTATCAAGAGGAGCCTCTTTGATTATCCATTTGCTGCCCTCGTGCTTTTCGCCTGTAAGATAGTCGTACCAGATTCCCTCAGGAAGATAAACCATCTTCTTTGTCTCACCCGGATTTACCACAGGTGCTGCCAGCATGTTTTCTCCTAAAAGGAACTGGCTGTTCATATTCCGAACCACAGGATCCTTCTCATAGTGAAGGACCATAGGGCGCATGATCGGAAGACCGCTCTTCTCTCCATGGAAGAAAAGGTCGTACATATACGGGATGATATGATATCTGAACTCCACAGCCTTGCGGTAAAGATCCATAGTCTCCTTACCAAACTGCCATGGCTCCTGATAGCGGGTGCCCATAGCGGAGTGATTGCGGAACAGAGGGGAAAAGCTTCCAAGCTGTGCCCAGCGTACCAGAAGCTCTTTTGTAGTGTCGGACCCAAAGCCGCCAACATCCGTTCCGGCAAAGGAGTAGCCGCTCATGCCAAGGTTGCAGAGCTGCGGGATAGCCATCTGCAGATGTGCCCAGATGCTGTGGTTATCTCCGGTCCATACGGTGCTGTATTTCTGTGTGCCGGAGTAGCAGGCACGGGTGATGACAAACGGTCTTCTGCCGTCCCGCTCCTTCAGTCCGTTATAAGTTGCTTTGGCCATATTGTGGCCGTAGAGATTGTGCATTCTGGCGTGATCGGCCTTCTCATCCTCATCTGTGAAGACCACATCCTGAGGCAGCTCCCCGCGGAAGCTTGCAGGCTCGTTCATATCGTTCCATACACCGCGAACGCCTTTGTCGATGAGGAACTGCTGATTGCTTCCCCACCATTCGCGTACCTTTGGATCACCGAAATCCGGATAGACCGCATCGCCCGGCCATACCGCATTTACATAGATCTCGCCCTCCGGTGTTGTGGCTAAATAGCCCTTTTCCACACCGGTGTCATATACTTCATAGCCCTCGTCCAGTTTTACACCCGGATCGATAATGCAGACGATCTTGATTCCTTTTTCCGCAAG
>JAGHUU010000039.1 GCA_018064695.1 Candidatus Blautia equi
TGTCTTCATTTTTTGATCACTGCTGCTCAGCTTTCTGCATTTCCTTCTGCTGTTTTTCTTCCTCCAGGCGGTTTGCCTCCTCCTCAAAGATGCGGTAAGCCACCTTTCCCACCAGCGTTCTTGGGAGCTCACTGCGAAATTCGATCTCCCTCGGCAGGGCATAGCGGGCGATATGATCCCGAAGCTGGTTCATGATCCGCTCTTTGCAGGCATCATCACCTGTAACGCCGTCCCGCAAAACAATGTAGGCTTTGACTCTCTGGATGCGTCTTGGATCCTTCACACCTATGACGCAGCTATATGCCACCTCCGGACAGCTGTCGATGACATTCTCGATCTGTCCCGGGTAAACATTGTAGCCGTTTGTGATGAGCATACGTTTGATTCTCTGTTTATAGTAAATATAGCCGTCTGCATCCTTATATCCCAGGTCGCCGGTATACAGCCAGGTACGGCCGTCCGCCAGAACACGAAGGGTGTTGGCGTTCTCCTCCGGACTGTTGAGGTAGCCAAGCATCAGGCTTGGGCCGGTGAGGATGATCTCGCCCTCTTCTCCGTCCGGCACCTCCTCATCGGTGCCCGGTTTTACAATGCAGTAGTCCGTATCCGGGAATGGCAGGCCAATGCTGCCTTCTCTATAGGTATCCACAGGGGTCAGGCAGCTGGCAGTCACACACTCGGTGAGGCCATAGCCTTCTCTTACCTGAATTGGAGCGTTATGATCCTTCAGGAACTGATCCACCTTCTTTTTCAGCTCTATGGAGAGGGAATCCCCGCCGCAGAACATTCCCATCAGAAAATCCAGATTCACGCCGTCCAGCTCTTTGATATGAAGCAGTGCCTCAAAAATAGTAGGCACGCCTGCGATGAAGTTCGGTTTTTTCTTCTTCAGGGCATGGGCATAGGATTCATTGGTGAAGGTTGGCATAAGGATGCAGGACACGCCGTGCACCAGAACCGCATGAAGGTTGATTCCAAGGCCAAAGCCGTGGAAGCATGGCATGCAGCTTAAGATCTTAAGTCCGGTGTGGAACTCCACGCCTATGGCCTCTTTGGCCTGCAGCGCCAGGGCGTTGAAGTTCAGGTCTGTGAGGCAGATGCCCTTTGGCAGACCGCTGGTACCGCCGCTGTATAAGATGACGGAGGTACGTTTTGTATCAAAATCATGGGGCGGCAGAGGGATCACAGGATCTCCCAGTTTGATAAACCTTTTCCACACCATGGCATGGTCGGTATTTGGAAATTTCAGGAATTCCTTACCCTTTTTGGCAATATAAACGGCCTTCATCACAGGATTCAGCTCATCCTGCATGCGGGTCACAATGATCTGCACCGGGTGATCCACCTCAGCGAGGGCTGCCTCCACCTTCTCGTAAAACATATCCGGCACCACGATCATCTTGCTTTTGGATACGTTCAGGTAAAAGCTGATCTCCTTCTGGGCGGAAAGGGGGTGGATCATATTTGCGATGGCGCTGATGCGGTTCAGGCCGTAAAAGCAGTCCAGCACCTGGGGGATATTGGGCATGCATAATGTAACTGCATCTCCCTTTCCGATTCCCATGGCCTGAAAAGCCCTTGCTGTCCGCTCAATTCTCTTTAAAAATGTCTCGTAGATGGTTTTTGTTCCGTAGAACTCGTACGCCATCTCCTTTGGGTATTGCTTTGCGATGCGCTCGATCATCTGGAACATGGTGAGTTCCGGATAGTCCAGATGCCTGTGCTGAACATAAGCTGCCATTTTTCTTCTTCCTCTGTTCAATAATTTTATGGATTGCTATGATTCCTGTCAGAAAAGCACCGGTCCTAACAGCTCCTGCACTTCGCGGAGACTGTGGATCTCGTAATCCAGCATCAGGCCGGAGTTGTTGATCTTGCATTTTGGATTGTACCAGCAGGTCTGGATGCCGGCATCTGCGCCGCCCTTCATATCGCTGGTGAGGGAATCGCCAATGATGAGGATCTCATCCTTTGTGCACTCCGGAACTGCTGCAAATACTGCGTCAAAGAAGCCCTGCATAGGCTTTTCCACGCCGATCTCATCGGAGATGAAGGCGCCGTCCAGCACTTCACTTAAGCCGGAGTTTTTCAGCTTCTTTGTCTGCGCCAGCAGGGTTCCGTTGGAGGCTGCAAACTGTTTATATCTGCCTTTATAGCCCCATACCAGTTCCTTTGCGTAAGGCTCAAAAACGATGGTATCGCCAAGGCTCAGCTGGTATGCGTCATTGAAGGCTTCCACAACAGAGGTGTCTCTGCCGTATTTTTCAAAAAATTCCATAAATCTGCCCACAAGGACCTGATCTTTGCTGAGCTCTCCGCGCTCCAGCTTCTGCCAGTATTTGATATTGATCTCAGCGTAGTCCTCCAGCATCTCATCGGTGCACTCACCAAGGCCGAACTTTTCAAAGCACATGCGAATGCCCGCTCTCTCGGATGCGGTGAAGTTTAAAAGTGTATTGTCGATATCCCAGAGGATGACTTTAAAATTTCTCATATTTTCTCCTGTCTCTCATTTTTACTGCCAGACTGCAGCGCTCATCTTTTTTTCTCCTAAAAAAGCTCCTATCGTTCTTCCCTCTGCAGCCTTCCACTGCTGCACTCGTCTTCGATCTCTTTAAAAGAGCGGATGTCTGCCGGCCGGTCCACATGCTCTCCGATCATTTTTTCCATCCAGATCATGTCGTACCATTTGTCAAATTTCCAGGCACATTTGTGGAAGGTTCCCACCAAAGCATAGCCAAGGTGCTCATGAAAATACATGCTGTCGTTGGTGAGGTGCTCCTCCTCGTTCTCCGTATAGGCAATGCAGGCGTTGACATTGGTGATGCCCATTTTTCCAAGGGCTTCCTCCAGCCTGTCGTAGAGGAGTCTGCCGATTCCTCTGCCATGGCACTCCCTGTCCACATAGATGGAGGTCTCCACGGACCAGTCATAGGCCTTTCGCCCTTTAAATTCCGATGCATAGGCATAGCCCAGAATGCGATCGCCCTCCACAGCTACGTAGTACGGGTAACGCTCCAGAGTATGGCGGATGCGGGCTTTGAAGGATTCCAGCGTGGGGATCACATACTCAAAGGTGATGGCCGTATCCAGAATGTACGGAATATAAATGTTCAGGATCTGCTCCGCGTCTGCCACAGAGGCCGTGCGGATCTGAATGCTTGCTGTTTCCATAGTGCAGCTGTACTCCTAAATATTGTAATACCATTTTCTACAGTTCTGTCTTATCCGAACTGTATCGTGAAGCGAAACTTTAAATATGCCTGCGAAGTTACTGTTTGCCGGCCTGCGGTGAACAGCAACACGTTTTTTTTTATGCATCAAAGTCCACATGGTAGACCTTCTCTCCCACATGGATGTCCAGGGTGCGAAGATCGATGTCGTCGTCCATGATCTCAATGACGCCCTGATAAAATACGGTCTCGCTCTTGTTGATCATATAGATGTAGGTGCCGTTGTCCTTATCGTCGATCTCGTCGTTCACTTCGTCATAAAATTCTCTTCCGTCAATGTGGCCCGGATAGCCGGAGTTTTTGATCTTCTCCTCGATCAGTGCGTAAAATTCTTCCATTTTCTATTCCTCTCTCAGCCAATGATTCCGCTTATAAATATCTCAAGGCCGATCGCCAGAAGGATGATTCCTCCCAGGATAGAGGCCTTATTTGCCAGTTTCGTACCAAATTTCTTTCCGATCATGAGACCGCCTATGCAGATAAAGAAGGTCACCACACCGATGATCAGCGCTTCTAAAAGTGCTTCCGCAAAGTTATATTCCGCGATGGTGAAGCCTACGGACAGGGCATCAATAGAAGTGGCGATTCCCTGCACGATCAGCTCCTTAAAAGATACCGCCGGCGGCTCCTCCCCGCCGTCCGCATTTCTGATGCCTTCGATCAGCATCTTTCCGCCGATATATCCCAGCAGGATCAGGGCGATCCATGGGATAAACTTCTGGAAGGATTCAAACATAGCGGCAATGGTATGAATACAGATCCAGCCAATGAGGGGCATACCGATCTGAAAACCGGCAAACACGCCTGCTATAAGGCTCATTCTGTTCTTTTTCATTTTAGGTTCCGCAAGGCCGTTGGCCATGGATACGGAAAAGGCGTCCATGGCAAGTCCTATGCCAAAGCCCACCGCATTGATGAGAAACAGTGCATTGATATTCATTTCTTTCTCCTTTCAGCCGTCCTTTTCGCATGACGTTTTTTCTCCCAGCGCTTCTGTAAGCGGGCTGCTGCCCAGCCGGAGGAAACGCCAAGGGCAGCTCCTCCCAGAATATCGGTTGGGTAATGCACGTAAAAATACATTCTGGAAAATCCCGTGGAGCAGGCCATGAGTGCGGCCGGTATCCACATTTTTGTCTTACTGAAAAACAGGGCCGCTGCCGTGGCAAAGGTGGCGCCTGTGTGTCCCGATGGGAAGGAGGCATCCTTCAGCTTTGGGATCAGCAGTTCAATTTTTTCCCGGATGTCATAGGGCCGGGTTCTTCCCACAGACGGTTTTAATACCAGATTGCAGAGCAGCGCCTCGATGATAAGGCCCAGACCCATGGTCACGCCCTCTTTTCTGGTCTTTTTATTTGCTCCCATGATGAGGGTCCAGATACTGAGGAAGATTCCTTTTTCACCGAAATTCGTAGCCAGTTTCATCATGCGGGTCCATCTTTTGCTGTGAAATTTGCGCTCAATAAAGTCCAGTACCCGAAATTCCCAGTTCACCTTCGATGTCTCCCTTCGGTTTAACAGTAAAATGGACAGTACCGCAGCCAGATCCGGCAGCGGTGCCATCCATCTCCATTTAATTTCTTTTCTTATTTAATAATATGTGCGGTAATCAAACTCTCTCTCGATCGTATATTTAACAGGATATTTCTTAAGTCCAAAGCAGACAAAGGTTCCGGTATAGGCAGTTTCCGGATCATAGAATTTGCCGTCAATGGTCAGCCAGGTATGATCTACATACCAGCCGTTCTTTCCGATGACTCTTCCTCTTAAAATTTTGGAATTCCAGCCCAGCACATCTGCCACTGCTGCAAAGGCTGTGTTAAATCCGCTGCAGGTTCCTTTTTTCAGAACCAGGAACTGGTAAGCCAGCTGATGCTGCCAGCCTTTTACCCCGATATTGGTAGGATCGTATTTGGATGAGTATTTGACATGATCGCGGCTGCTGAGGAAATTAAAAGCTGCTCTGAGCTTCTGTTCTCTTGTCCAGCTGTCCTTAGTGATCTCCTTTAAAAGCTTCAGTGCTTCGATCTTGGAACGAACGGTATAATTGTTCTTTACAGCCGCTCCATTGTTTCCCAGGGTGACATTCAGATAGGTTCTGTTTCTGAACAGCGCACCGTTGGTTCTGAAATATCCGTAGTACAGGTTATTGTTAAAGAGGATCCATCCGGTGTTGATGGTTCCGTTGGGATTAACAATATAATAGTAGGAGCCGTATTTCATCATGCGCTCCTTTTCTGGGCGCTGCAGTACGCCCTCTGCGTCAAAGAAATAGTACCTGCCGTCGATCTTCTGCGGACCTGTTACGGCTCTTCCGTCACTTCCAAAATAGTATTTCTGGCTGAGAGAAACCTTCCACTGGTTTTTCAGCATCTTGTAGTCGATAAAATAATATTTTCCGGTTGGATCCTTCACCATTCCGTATTCTCTCGGTGTCACAGCCCATGTGCTGGTACTTCCGAGGATCACCAGAAACATTGCGATCAGCAATGGTATCCATCTCTTCTTCATTCTTTTTTCCTCTTTTGTATCTGATCCTGATTTTTCTGATAAACCCATAATATTCCATAGTATAACAGACTATTTTTCTGTTTTCAATCGGTTCCTGCTTTGAAGCTATAGTTTTGCTTCATAAGTTCAAACCGGGATTGCATGCCGGGGGTCATGGAGATCGTGTAGTCCTCCCCCACAAGGAGAAGCTCTGCTCCATAGCTCTCTGCCAGTGGAAAGGCTTTTTCCTCCCCAAGCACAAAGCAGGCGGTGGAGAGGGCATCTGCGGTGAGTCCGTTGTCACATATTACAGTTACGGACATCAGCCCGCTTCTTGCCGGTGCTCCGGTGGCCGGATCCATGATGTGATGGTAGCGCACCCCGTCCTCCTCAAAATATTTCTCGTAATCTCCGGAGGTGGAGAGGAATTCATCTGCGCCCAGTGCCACAACGCCCAGATATTCACTGCTGTCCTTATCCCTTGGGTCGGTGATGGCCACCTTCCACGGGCTTCCATCCGGCTTGTTTCCGTAGGTCATCATGCTGCTGGCACCAAGGTTGATGAGGGCCGCTGTGACCTCCGGCTGGTCTTTTAAATAAGACATCACCAGGTCGCTTCCAATACCTTTTCCTTCTGCGCCCAGGTTCAGTGTCGTACCTGCTTCAAGGGTTACTCCCGTATCTTCTATAGAAACCTTTTCATAGCCGACATGGGTCAGCGCATCATTGATCTCCTCCTGCGCCGGAATATGCGGGTTCTCCCCGTCAATATCCCACAGGGAGATGACCTGCCCCATGGTAGGGTCCAGTGCCCCCTCTGAACGCTCTGATATTTCCAGTATCTGCTCAAGCCAGCCGCTCACCAGCGGTGAGGTCTCCACCAGGGAACCGCTTCCGGCGTTGATGCGCCCGATCTCTGTATCCCCGGCAGTCCAGGAGAGGTACTTCTGATCCAGAGAGGTTAAGATAGCCAGAATTTCCGATGTGATATCTTCGCCCTCACTGTAGATCGTTTCTGTCACAATGGTGTTCATGGCAAATCCCATATTTGTATATTTCACCGGCTCCGCCTGCACGGAAACTGTGCCTGTAAAAAGCATTCCCGCCAGGGCCAGCGCTGCCGTTCTTTTCTTCTGATCTGTCAATTTCGTCTCACTTCTTTCAGATAATATCTTATTTTTCACCTGCTTTTCAGTATAACATAAATCCATCCGGAAATCACCTGACAGAATAAAGACCGCCTCCGGGGGCCATTTTACTGATATATCAGTTTTCCGCCCTTTTTCCCACGATGCCCTGAAATCTGGGAAATATGCTAGAACGAAAAAAAGAAATGCTACTAGAAACCAAAAAACTGCACAAATGAACTTGAAACAGGAACGAAAATCTGTTACAATTTGATAAAAGTGTGAGCCGGGAAAGAGCGTAAAATTTCCACGGCCTGCGTTTTAAAAGTAAAAGGAGGAAATTACTTATGCCAATGAAAATGGGATGGCGTTGGTATGGAGAGGGCAATGACCCTGTATCTCTTAGCGACATCAAACAGATTCCTGGTGTAACCAGCATCGTATGGGCACTCCATAACAAGATGCCAGGTGAGATCTGGGAAATCGACGAGATCCAGGAAGTTGCTGACCAGATCCACGCATACGGCTTCGACATGGACGTAGTTGAGTCTGTAAACGTTCATGACGATATCAAGATCGGTCTCCCTACCCGTGACGCCCTGATCGAGAATTACAAACAGTGTATCCGCAACCTTTCTAAATTCGGTGTTAAAGTTATCTGCTATAACTTCATGCCTGTATTTGACTGGACACGTACAGATCTGTTCCACCCAATCGGTGACGGATCTACCGCACTCTTCTATCAGAAGGACATGATCCAGGATGATTACAAAGCTATGGCTGACTACATCATGAGCTTCACCGAGAAATACAACATGACCTTCCCTGGCTGGGAGCCAGAGCGTATGGCTAAACTGGACGAGCTGTTCAAAGCTTACGCACCTGTTACCAAGGAAAAACTCTGGGACAACCTGAAGTACTTCCTTGAGGCTATTATGCCTACCTGTAAAGAGTGTGACATCAAGATGGCTATCCATATGGATGACCCGCCGTGGGATATCTTCGGACTTCCACGTCTGATGATCGACGAGCCAAGTATTCAGAGATTCCTTACCATGGTAGATTCTCCATACAACTGCCTGACTCTCTGCTCCGGAAGCTTAAATGCTAACCCGGACAACAACGTAGCTGATATCGTTGACAAATATTGCGATCGTATCGCATTTGCTCATATCCGTAACATCAAGCACTTCGACAACGGTGACTTCTCTGAGGCTGCTCATCGTGACTGCTGTGGTGAGACCGGTATCATCAACATCCTTCGTGCTTACCATAAACATGGATTCGAAGGCTACATCCGTCCGGACCACGGCCGTCAGCTGTGGGAGGAAGGTCCTGGTGTATGCCGTCCTGGATATGGAAAATACGACCGTGCTCTTGGTATCCAGTACATGCTCGGTGTATGGGATCTCCTTGACAAGCTCGAGGCTGAGAAATAATTATCACGCTATAAAAAAATTAAGCAGCGTCTTCGCGACGCTGCTTTTTTTGTATTTATTTACTTATGCTTCGATATCACGCATCACCGGGGTGCCAGTTGTTTCGCGTTCTGCCAGGAAGGCTTTCAGTTCCTGGGCCGGCATTTCAAGGCCGGTGTAGAGCTTGAAGGCTCCGGCGCCCTGCCAGAGGAGCATTCCTTTTCCGCCAATGACATTTTCCGGTTTGCAGCCGTTTTCCATGGCGTCGGCCATGAGTTTTGTCACAGGTGGATTGTAGATCACATCATATACCACCATATCTTCTCTGAAAACAGACATATCGGTCACCAGAGAGATTCCTTCTGTCTTAGGTCTCATGCCCACGCTGGTGGCGTTGATGAGGATGTCCGCCTTACGGATCTCATCATGCATAAAAGTGCTGTCTGCGGTGGAGTAAAATGCCATCTCACACGCCACACCGTCTGCCTTCATTTTTTCTCCGATCACTTCTGCTTTCTTAAGTCCTTCCTCACCGCGGTTAAATACGGTTACGGATGCTGCGCCGTCCAGTGCACACTGCACCATAACTGCACTTGCCGCGCCGCCTGCACCCAGAAGCACGATCTTTTTACCCACAATAGAGATACCGTGATCCTTAAGATCCAGCACTACGCCCATGCCGTCTGTGATATGTCCGGTCAGCACACCGTTATCATTGACGATGGTATTGACCGCGCCGATAAAGCGGGCTGCAGGAGAAAGGTGATCCATATATTTTGCCACCTCCTGCTTACATGGCATGGTGACGTTGGCGCCTTTGATGTTCATCATGCGCATAGCGGTGATGAAATCCTTCACCTGCGGAACATCACACTCAAAAGCCAGATACGCGGCATCGATGCCGTAGTGGTCAAAGCAGTAATTATACATAATAGGGGAACCGCTGTGTTTGATAGGGGTTCCGATAACCGCCAGCAGTCTTGTCTTTCCGGAAATTCTCTTATCCATAATTGTTTCTCCTTATGCCTCACGCACCCTTGCGATGATCTCCTCGCAGATCTGGAAGGCGCTCTTGTTGTCTGTATGAATGATGATGTCCGCCGCAGCCTCATATTTTGCGCGGCGTTTGTTCATAAGCTCTGCAATAAACTCCACGGTCTTGTTGTTTTCCAGAAGCGGTCTGTCATGGCTGTTTTTCACACGCTCCAGAACTGTTTCCGGCTCGGCAGTAAGCAGCACTACCTTACCGTTCTTCTTCATCTCCGCCACGTTCACATCTCTCATGGCTGTTCCGCCGCCGCAGGAAATAACCACGTTTTTGCGGTCCTGCATGTCAATGAGAAGCTTGGTCTCCGCATTGCGGAAATATTCCTCCCCATGGATCTCAAAGATCTCCGGAATGGACATTCCCTCCTGCTCTGCAATGACCTGATCCATCTCGATCACCTCCATGGCGAACATTTTCTTAAGAGTTTTGGAGATGGTGGTCTTGCCGCAGCCCATAAATCCGATGAGCACGATATTGGAATCAAAAAGAGTACTGGACTGGATCTTCTTGCCGTTCAGCACAATGGTATCAAAGACCTCCAGGATCAGGTCCTGATGATCCGCACCTTTCATGCGCTTCACCAGATTCTTTCTCCTCTTCTCCTCACGCTTTGGCTGCACGATCTTCATATCGTGATCCTGCTTGTAGATGGTGATGTCCTCAATGATCTTATTTCTCATGAGCAGGGCATCCAGAATGATCTCATCGCAGAGATCCAGATGCGCTCTCAGTTTTTTCAGTTCGTCCATGTCCGTTGCTCCTTGTCAGTCATTACAGTTTAAAGATGATACCCAGCACTGCCGCGATGGCAATATATACGATGGGATGGAAGTTCAGTTTCTTTCCGCCTATGGTCTTCTTTGAGAGAATACTGAAGGCATAAAAGAAAAGAAATCCCAGAATGATGTTCGGAAGATTAAAAAGCTGCAGCAGCTTTCCGCTCTCTTTATACTGATCCAGATGCAGCATGGTGATCTTTGCCACACCAAGGCCTGCTGCTGTGATAAGCGCGGTGGATGCAGGGCGGAATCCGTAGAATACTTTCTTTACGATCTCAGAATCTCTGAACTTATCCAGAATTTTGGAGATCAGGATAATAACCACGATGGAAGGGAAGATGAGGCCTATGGTGGACACCAGTCCGCCAAAGATGCCAAGGGTCTTATAACCTACATAAGTTCCCATGTTTACGCCCAGAGGTCCCGGGGTGGACTCGGAGATAGCGATAAGGTCCGCAATATCCGCAGTGGTAAACCATCCGGTAGCCTCGGACATGCGCTGCAGGAATGGAAGGGTGGCAAGACCGCCGCCTACAGCAAAGAGACCCGTTTTAAAGAATTCCCAGAAAAGCTGAAAAACGATCATTTTGCTCCTCCTTTCTTAGCCTCAGGCTTTAAAAGGCAGCCTGCTGCGCCGGCAAGAACAATAATGATGATCGGGGAGACCGGAGTCAGAACAGCCAGTCCCAGCACCACCAGGAAAATAATGATGCAGCGGTTGTCGATCAGGGATTTTTTGCCAAGCTTGATCACAGAGTCAAAGATCAGGGCGCATACACAGATGCGGACACCCGCCAGCGCATGCTGCACCAGCTCGATCTCGGCAAAATTGTTTAAGAACATGGCAATGATAGTGATAATGATAATAGACGGGAAAACCACACCCAGTGTGGCAATGGTGCCGCCCAGAATTCCCATGTAGCGATATCCGATAAACGTGGCCGTATTGACCGCGATGATACCCGGTGTGCACTGACCGATGGCATAATAATCCATCAATTCCTCTTCTGTTGCCCAGTTTTTCTTCTCCACGACCTCTCTCTGTAAAATAGGCAGCATGGCATATCCGCCGCCAAAAGTGGTGACACCCACTTTAGCAAAGGTCAGGAAAAGCTCCAGCAGCTGTTTCATGAAACCTTCTCCTTTTTTAATAAACACAATAATAAGCTCACAACTTTTGATTATAACATAACACCAAAATACTGTCATTCAAAAAAAGAATGAGTTCCGGCTTTCGGGAACTCATTCTTTTTTTATTTATTATGATTTAATAATAGCTTCTGTAATCGTATGTATTCACGATCTGATGGCGGAGCGGATATCCGTTTGTTGCGTAGGTTGGATTAAAGCGTGCCCACATGCCTTCCGGATCGTAAACCTTGCCATCGATCTTGATCCAGGTGTGACGGGTCAGTCCATCGGCTGCCTGGTCTCGGCTTCCCGGAATTCTTCCGCGAACGATGGTGGAATTGTAACCCAGAACATCGGCACATGCAGCAAAGCCTACTGCAAATCCGGTACAGGTTCCCTTTCTCTCGGAGAGGAACTGATAAGCAACCATATGCTGCCATGCGCTGGCGCCTACGTTCTTAGGATCATAAGGCAGCCAGTATCTGAATCTGCTCTGGTCTGCAATATAATAAAAGCATGCTTTCAGCTTTTCTTCTCTGGTCATCTTTTCATTGGTAGCCTTTTCCACAAGCTTCAGAGCCTCGATCTTAGCCTTGGCAGTATAGTTTTTCACACAGGTACCGTTGCTGTTAAAGGTAACATTCAGCCAGGTCTTATTTCTGAAGATGGCGCCATAGGTTTTGCAGTAACCATAGTAGAGCTCGTTATTTAAGAGATACCAACCGGTTCTGACTGTACCATCTGTATTTACACCGTAATACTGGGAGCCGTACTTCTGGATAGATGGGGCAGATGGACGCACAAGCGCTCCGTTCGTACCAAAGAGCCAGTACTTGCCGTCTACGATCTTTGGTCCTTTATAAGCCTTTCCGTCTTTACCAAAATAGTGATTCTGATACCATGCGGAGCATCTGACGGAACCGGATCTGTTGATGCAGTAAACATCAGTTCCGAAGGTTTTGATCTGGGTGAGATCGGAGGACATGCGGTTTCCCTGCTCATCAAAAGCCCACCACTTGCCATCTACATTCTGGATGCCCTTAAGGACTTTTCCGTCTTCACCGTAATAGCGAAGCTGATACCATCCGGAGGTCTTTACACGGCCGGTGCCGTATACGCAGTAATAATCAGTGCCCACCTTCTGAACGGATACCTCTCCGGTCTGAAGGAGCTTGCCTTCCTGTGTGAAGAAGTAATATTTATCGCCGAACTTCACAGCGCCTTTTACGGCTTTTCCGTCTGCGCCAAAATAGTACTTATCACCGAGAGACACCTTCCACTGGTTCTTCAGCATTTTGTAGTCAATAAAGTAATACTTGTCGCTGCCGTCTCTGACCATACCATACTCGCGTGGGGTCACAGCAGCAAAAACGGAAGAGCTGCAGAGTAATACCAGCAGAAGCATAGCTGCCAGAGTGCAGATCTTTTTCATTGTTGTCTTCATTATAAATCTTTCTCCTCAGTAATCTCGTATCAGGTGCGCCACCCGACATACCTGCGGTAAAAATCTTAAAACTTATTTCCCGTTGATCATAGAAAGCGCGCCATAGAGGATGGAGTCATCACCGAGGGCTGCATTCTTAAGCTCAACTGTGGTGCGAATGGATGGCATGCAGTATTTATCTACTTCCGCAGCGATCTTCTCAAGGAATACATCGCCTACTGCCTCCATAACACCGCCGCCGTAAACTACCAGGTCAGGGCTCACTACGTTGATCATGTTTCCGGTTGCTACTGCCAGATAGTGGCATGCGCGGTCAACTGCTTCCATGGTAACGGTATCATTTGCAGCGATGGATTTCTTCAGCATTTTGCTCTTGAATACGCCGTTCTCGATCTTATCTGCCAGCATACATTCTCTGCCGCGGGCTGCCTGCTCTCTGATGTATGCAGACATACCTTTTTTGCTGGAGAAGATCTCCAGACATCCGCGCTGTCCGCAGTTGCAGAGAGGTCCCTCGGTATTTAATACCATATGACCGTACTCAGCTGCCTTGAACTGATTTCCGGTGAAGAGTTTTCCGTCAAGGATGAGGCCGCCGCCCATACCGGTTCCCACAAAGAAGCCTACGATGTTCTTGTAGCCTTTTCCTGCGCCGTACTTATACTCGCCCAGAACACCAACGTTTACGTCATTTCCAATGTAGAAAGGAACGCCGAATCTCTTCTCAAGCGGAGTCTTGATATCATAGTCTCTCCATGGAAGGTTTGGAGAGAAGAGCACTACGCCGGTCTCCTGATTGATAACGCCAGGTGCACCTGCTGCGATCGCATTGATATCTTTTTTCTTGATGCCGGACTCTTTGATCATCTCTTCCACTACGCTGATGATGACCTCTTCCACGTTTTCGGAAGAGTCGCCGCCCTCTTTTGTTTTCTTTTTCAGGCGATAGATGATCTTTTCTTCCTCATCGAAGATCGCGCCTAAAACCTTGGTTCCTCCAATATCGAGACAAATGTTGTACTTCTTAGCCATACCTTTTTCCTCCTGTCATTTTCTTTCGCTGCAGTCTTTTCATGCAGCAGAGTATAATGAAATAATTATATCATCTTTTGGGCTCAGGTGTGACTATTTTTCATCAGGTTCTTTTTTAAATACATTCTTTGGCCTTCTCCAGAGCCTCGATCACGCGGTCACACCACGCGTCGAATTCCGGATCCTCCTTCTGGCACTCTTCCGGATGGGAAAGCATGTAATCCAGAGAGATGCAGCTCCACGTGAAGGGCATCTGCCAGAGTCTGATAGATCTGATTCCAGGTCAGCACCTCGGTGCCATACAGGAAAGCCGGTCAGAATCACATTTCTCTTGTGAGGTCCTTCACCCATTTATATTTTTTATAATGGATCATGACCCACGGGATCTTGCCCACCTCATCCAGACAGGTGCAGGCGTAGACAACTACCACCGGCCAGTGCAACCAGAAGGTTCCGATGGCTGCCAGCGGCACCGCCAGCATCCACATGGTCACCACAAGAGAATACACATCAAACATGGTATCGCCGCCGGCGGCAAAGATGCCGTTGATGACGATGGTATTTACTACACGACCGATCATGTAGACAGACATAACGATCATCATGCCAAAGAGCTCCCTGCTGGCGCCTTCCGACAGCTTCACATAGCGCAAGATCAGCGGCGTCAGGGCAAACATAACCAGGGAGGATATCACACCTAAAACAAAGGAAAGCTTCATAACACGGTCTCCATAAAGTTTTCCTCTCTCCAGATTTCCGGC
>JAGHUU010000194.1 GCA_018064695.1 Candidatus Blautia equi
ACTGCTCTTCATCAGTAGTCTTTTCATCCCTGACACGCATATATCCTAATCGAACCTTTGATACATTCACGTTCATTGTATCAAGGGATAAATCCTGAATATGGAATGCTTGGAAGAAAGCTGGAGTCAGATCTATGATGCAGATATCCTGCAGTTTGCAGCACTTGCATTTCTATTCTGTGCTCTGATCCGTTTCCTTAAGATGAAACCTTGGCAGGGACTGACAGCCGCTGTCATCATAGCACTGATCGGTATGGGACTGAATAACACCATTACTGATCTGGAAAATCCGGTGCTTCAGGCAGTAACCGGTTTGTTCTGGGGAACCCATGAAGGAAGTTATTTCCCATTCACATCCTGGATCGTATTTGTTGCTGCAGGATACTTCTTTGCTGATATCTTACAGCGTACGGAAAATAAGAAGCCATCTGCTTCATCTGTCACCTGCGCACAGCTAATAAGCAAAAAGAGCCATCCCATCAAGGGAATGGCTCTTTTTAATTTCAGATCTTTTTCATTTCAGATCACATGAACCCATTTTGTCTTATCCACAACAATGTTTCCGTGTCTTTCCACATAATCGATCAGCAGCTCCACGATCTCTGTCTGGCCGCTGCATAAAACCGGGCAGGTTCTGTAGGCATCAAAGCCGCCGGTTCCGGTGGAACGGTAGTTGTTCATGCAGACAGAAAGCTGTCGGTCCTCCTCCAGCTCTTTACCCTGATATTTCATGGAAATGATGCGGTCACCGACCGGTCTTCCGGAGTCAATGGTAAGCTCCAGGCCGGAAACAAAATCATAGTTGTAATGCTCTACCTTGGGCTTCAGGAAGGTCTCGCTGACGCATAATTGTCCCTCTGCATCATGGTCAAAGTACTCGGCACACCGCTCCATGGTCTGCTTAAGGACATTTCTGTCTGCTTCCAGCGTCATAAGCACATTTGGATAGATGTAGGTGGCAACAATATCCCGAAGGGTCACATCCCGGTCAAAGCCTTTCACTTCGTTTCCAAGGCTGGTAACAGAAATATCTGCGCCGGATGCCTCCAGCTGCACCTGATTAAAAAAGTTTGCGATCAGATTTCCCTCCGATGCCATCTTAATATGATCCTCGGGAAGCAGTTCCACATCCAGATGTCCTACCGGAGTGTCCAGCCAGGCAGCTGTCTCCTCATCATAAGGAAGAAGGTAAGTAAAGATCTCCTCTTTTGATTCCTGCTCCGGAGTGCAGAGCCTGGAGCGCGCAGTCACAGAGCCGGTCTCTTCGGATATTTCCACATCCATCTGAATGTATTGTTTTCCTTTATCCGGAGTCTGGCAGACATAGGTGCCGAATACGCACTGATCTTCCATGGGGATGTGCTGGTGTCCGGTCAGCATGATATCAAAATCCAGCTCTTTGCACATACGGTAAGCCAGATTCTCATCTGTCTGGGAGAGCAGACGCCCTGTCTCCAGATCATTTTCAAAACCGCCGTGGTAGATACAGATGGTCACATCACAGCCCTCTGCTTTTAAGAGTTCCAGGGCTTCCCCTGCTTTGGAAACAGGTTCTGTGATGGTGATTCCCGCAAGATTCTCCGGTTTTTCCCAGATATTGATGTAATGGGTGGTTACTCCGGTAAGACCTACCTTCAGACCATTCTCCATAGTTACAACGGCTGTTTTTTTCACGCCGGAGAGCCCCTCCACATTTGCGCAGAGACATTCCGCCCGGAGCTGATCCAGATAGCGCTGAAGGGTATTCTGCCCGTAATTAAAATCATGATTTCCCAGTGTCACAAACTGATATCCGGCCAGATTCATCACGTTTGCCGCAATATCAGAAAGGCTGCTGCCTGATTTATGCAGATGATAAGTCATAGGACTGCCCTGTATGGTATCGCCGCCATCAAGGATCAGCGTATTGCCGTCTTTATGAAAACCTGCCGCACAATTAGCCACACCGGCAGGAATTCTTTTTCCGCTTGCATAGTCCACAGAGCTCAGATAGCCATGTGTGTCGCTGGTAAAATAAATCTTTAGTTTCTTCATAATCAGCCTCTGGCAAGTTTGGAACGGATTCTGGTGGATGCATACTCAATGATCAGTACCAGAACCATAAGTCCCCAGATAAAGGAACCAACCATGGACCAGCGGCGGCTGTTCAGACACTGTACAAGGGAAGCACCGATACCGCCGGCACCTACGATACCGAGGGTCGTTGCATCCTTCAGGTTGATATCAAAACGATAAATTGTGGTAGAAATAAA
The DNA here is from genome assembly GCA_018064695.1 of Candidatus Blautia equi. GTDB lineage: Bacteria > Bacillota > Clostridia > Lachnospirales > Lachnospiraceae > Blautia_A > Blautia_A equi. The sequence continues at coordinate 2,253 of JAGHUU010000194.1, forward strand.
GCTTGCTACCAGCTGCGGAATAACTCCGTAGCGGATCTTCTGGAACGGTGTACATCCCATGGCATCCAGGCTCTCAAGAATACGGGTATCCAGATCCTCGATGGCAGTAATATACATTTTGGAGATCATACCGATGGAGCATACGGACTGTGTGATAACACCGCAGGCAGCTCCCGGTCCGGTAACACGGATCCACATCAGCGCCCATACAAGGCTTGGGATGGTACGGATCATAAGGATCACAGCTCGGAACAGATAGGCGATTGGCTTCGGCATAATGTTTTCCGCTGCAAGGAATGCAAACGGAATGGCAAGAATAGCTCCGAAAACAGTACCAAGTACTGCGATTGCAATGGTCTGCAGGATCAGATACGGAACATCTGTAGCGGAGGTTCCAAGCATCAGGCCCATATCAGGGTGGGTGATACCACTTATGATACCCTTGGCAACCTCAGTTCCTGTAGCGGTCAGTCCGGTAAAGTTTACATCCGATCCGGACCAGCCTACCAGAACAGCAAGAAGCAGAACGATCCCTGTATAAAGAAGCCATCTTTTTGGTGCGCGCTGATACATTTCCAGAACAGTCAGTTTGCTTTCTACCGCCTGCTCCACTTTTTCGAATTTATTTTTTTCCATAGTGTACGCCCCTCCTTAACTCAGCTTCTTTCTCAGGTATTCGCTGGTGAACTCGATCATGAGAACAACAACGAACAGAGTGAGCAGAACCGTGCCGAGACCGTTATAGTCTCGCCAGCCGATACGCTCATTGATGGTGATGCCAAGTCCGCCGGCGCCTACGTATCCCAAGATAGCAGAGGCACGGACATTCATTTCAAAGCAGTAAAGGCAGTGGCTCAGGTATACAGGCAGGATCTGCGGAACGCATGCAGACCAGAATGCCTGAAATTTATTGGCACCAAGGGCCTCCATGGCTTCAAATGGTCCCATGTCGATGGTTTCAATACTCTCATAAAGCATCTTTGCAACAATACCAAAGGTAAAGATGGCAATGGCAAGAGTACCTGCAAAAGTACCAAGGGAGAAGATAAGCGCACATACCAGAGCGATTACCAGAGTAGGCAGTGTACGGATCAGTGCAAGGATAAAACGGCAGAAGCTGATAACAGCTTTGTTATGTACGATGTTGCTGGAAGAGAGAACTGCAACCGGAAGTGCCAGGGCACAGCCGATTACGGTACCCAGAATGGACATCTTGATGGTATCAACAAGCGGTTTGATTACCTTAGGGAAAAAGCTGGTATCCGGCTGGAAGAGCTTGAGGAAAATATCCAGCAGTTTTGGGAAGTTTCTGGTGATGGTGCTGAAACGGAATTCAGTCATCTGCAGGGCCCAGATCAGCACTGCAACCAGAAGGATCAGGATCAGCGGGAGCCTGCTTCTTTTTCGAATCGTGCTGTGACCGTTTTCCAGCGTGATGACCTGCGGCTTGAAAATACGGTCAAAGAGAGGCTCCTTCACCTCTTTTGGTTTATATTCGTTGTTCATAGTCTCTCCTTATTCCTGGCCTGAAGTCGGAACTTTTGTGCCATTGTATACATAGTCAAGCTGTTCCTGTGTGATGGTGCTGGCCGGTCCGTCAAATACGATCTCACCGGCGCGAACACCGATAACACGGTCGCAATATTTCAGGGCAAGATCCACATGGTGGATGTTCAGGAGAATAGAGATCTTATATTCCTTGTTGATTCTAACAAAGTCTTCCATAACTGCTTTTGCAGTGATAGGGTCCAGAGAAGCTACAGGCTCATCGGCAAGGATGATGGTTGGGTTCTGGTTCAGTGTTCTTGCAAGGGCTACTCGCTGCTGCTGACCGCCGGAAAGCTGGTCGCATCTTGTGTAGGCTTTGTCCAGAATGCCTACCTTATCCAGGCTCTCAAGCGCACGCATCTTCTGCTCTTTGGAGAAGATTCCGAATAATACTTTAAAGAAGTTCATATCCGGAACGTCTGCGGTAAGAACGTTGCGGAGCACTGTGCTTCGGGATACCAGGTTAAAGCTCTGGAAGATCATTCCCACTTTACGGCGATAGGAACGAAGTTCTTTTCCTTTCAGAGTATTTACCTCCACGCCGTCTACGGTCAGGCTTCCGGAGGAAATATCGTGCATACGGTTAATGCAGCGGAGAATGGTGGATTTTCCTGCACCGGAAAGACCGATAACTGCAACAAATTCACCCTGTTCGATCTGAAGATTCACATCTTTTAATGCAGTAAATCCATTTGGGTATGTTTTATAAACATTTTTAAAATTAATCATGTTCTGCTTTCCCTTCACCAAGCTAATAGGTTAAAATATGTCTTTTCTCAAAAACAGCACCCTGCTTTGTTTTCCAAAACAGAGTGCTGTAAGATCATGCTTCTATGATCGGATTATCTAACTGCCTCGATTGCTGCACGAGCGCCGTCATAATCAGAATCTACAGCTTTTGCATATCCTGCATGGCTGTATACGTCGAAGATTGCTTTTCCTTCTTCGGTCTCAATGATGTTGATGAAGCAGTCCTGAATAGCTGCTTTCAGTTCATCGGTGTAGAATGGGCTGGATTTGGAAATTGCAACGGTGTCGTTGTAGATACCCTCGGTAACACCGATTACGTTCATTTCGTTCCAGATGGACTCGCTTCTTCCCATACCCTGTTTTCCGGTGGAATCCTGAGTATCGGTAGCAAGCTGCCAGCTCTCCTCATAGTCGTTACGTCCGTCAGCGTAGCAAACGATGATATCTACGCTCTCTGCTGCTGCATAAGAGAATGCGGTGCCGTAGCCGGAATCCAGTGTGGTTACGTTGGTGAGGTCGGAGATTTTCTTTCCGTCATAGTTTTCCATCAGCCACATGGTTGGGTAGATGTAACCAGCGGAGGAAGAGGTTTTCTGAACTGCCCAGTTAGCGCCGTCGAGATCTTCCCAGGTAAGCTCCTCGCCGTTGTTTACTTTCTCAGCCAGCTGTTTTCCATACTCAGATGGGGTAGCGTAGATCAGAGAACGATAATAGGTAACCTGTGGGCCGTTTTTCTGGGTTGCATTCTCATCGCCGTTCCAGTCAGCAGGATTGGTGCTGTCGTTGGAAAGACCTGCTCTGGTAGCAGTAAGAAGTACTTCTGTGTCATCAGAGAAAAGAGCGTATGTACCGCCCGGAAGCCATCCAAGGTCGATGGTTCCTGCTGCCATAGCCTCGCCGGTAGCATCGTAGTTGGTACCAACGGTGATGTCTACTTCGTCAATCTCGTATCCAAGATTTGCCATCTCAGCTTTTACAAGGTCAGGAAGGTTTGCGGTACCTGCGATGATGACATCGGCATCTTTGGAAGGTACGAACTCAAGTGTCATTTTGTCAAAGTGTTCTGCTGCCTGACAAGCAACTCCTCCAAATAAGGTAGTGGTCATGGCTGCTGCTGCGATTGTTGCAAAAAGCTTAGAATGTTTCATATTATTCTCCTTTTCTGCTATGCTCTCTGCCGGAGCATTTCTGTTGGCTATCATACCATATAAGAATTGTTGAATTCAACAATAGTTATAAAATTATCGCAAATAATAACAAAAAAAGCTCCATCCCATCGGATAGAGCGAACTCGTTTTCAGTGCTTGTGTCTTACCTTGTAGCTTTCGCTACTCGGTAAGAATGTGTTCTTTCAGTTTT
>JAGHUU010000030.1 GCA_018064695.1 Candidatus Blautia equi
GACAACAAGAGAGACTGATCGGGAGTTACGAAAATGGAAATTTTTGATGTAATCGATGAAAATGGCAACCCTACCGGGGAGACGGTGGAGAGAAAAAGAGCACATGCAGAGGGAATCCCTCACCGCACCGCCCATATCTGGATCATTCGTGATAAGGACGGAAAATATCAGGCGCTTCTTCAGAAAAGAGCGCAGAATAAGGATTCTTTCCCCGGCTGCTTTGACACCTCATCTGCCGGACATATCCAGGCGGGGGATGAGCCAAAGGAATCTGCTCTTCGCGAGCCTTCCGAGGAACTTGGAATCCATGCAGAGGATGAAGATCTGGAGCCGGCAGGCAAATTTATCATCGATTATCAGACTGAGTTTTACGGAAAACCTTTTATAGATAAAGAGATCGCATTTGTGTTTCTATACAAAAAGGAAGTGGATGTGAACCAACTGGTTTTCCAGGACGGCGAGGTGGAAGGCGCAGCCTGGTTTGATCTGGATGTGATCCACAGAGCCTGCGTGGAGGATGATCCGGTATTCTGTGTACCGGATGAGGGAATTGAGCTTGTCATGAACTTCCTTGGCGTACCGGCTTAAGCGCATAGAAGAGGAGAAACAATGACTGCAGAAAACATCATCAGACAGAAGATCACCTTCACAGGCAGAGTACAGGGCGTAGGCTTCCGCTACAGAGCCAAATACGCCGCATCCGCATCACGGCTCACCGGCTGGGTAAAAAACGAATGGGACGGCAGCGTCCTCATGGAAGTACAGGGCACCCCGGACAACATCAACAAAATGCTGAAAACCATCAACAGCAGCCCCTACATCGACATCCACTGGCTCACCAGAGAACCCCTCCCATTAGAAGAACACGAGAGCGGATTTCATATTCGATAAAATATTTCATACGTGTAAAAAGAGAAGCCTCCGAATCAATCGGAGGCTTCTCTTATATTGTTGATAAATACATCGTAATAATAGTTGGAGCGTTTGCTGAGATTTTCAAACAGGTAATCATATCCGTATTGTTCTGCAAGTGTCTCAACACCGCTGAAAAGGTTGGTTCCAAGGCCAAGGCGTTCTCCGGGGATCTGAATTCCCATGGAGGCGACTGCGGTTGGGAAGAAATCAAGTGTGGTAAAACGACGGTTTTTCATGGCGTTCGTATCCACTGCTGAATGGATAAATGCGTTGTAGACTCTTCGCACACCGGCGATACCGGAACCGGCAGGTGTTGCAGGATAGAATGACGCATCCATACTTACATGATCTCCGGTAATGATGACCGTGGTGTTCTCATAAAAATCCTGCTCCTGGATCCAGGAGACAAACTCGTCCACCTGTCTGGAAGCACAGTTCCATACGTTTGCGTAATCCTTCTCATATGTATTGCCGCAGAGCTGACATACGTATCCGCCCGTTGCATGTGTGTCAACAGTCAGAAGTGTGAGTGCAAACGGCTGATCTTCCGCGGAGAATTCCAGAAGCTTTTCCTGTGCATACGTGTAAAGCTTGGCATCTTCAAATCCCCACCAGACCTTGTAATCAGATGGGATCTTGCCGTCTGCTCTTGCTGTGAAAAGATCGGTGTAATCCTGACAGCCATGCTGCATGAAAAAGCTCTTTCTGGCACCGAAATCAAAATCGGAGCCGCACATGAAATAAGTGCGGTAACCATTTGCATCCAGCAGATCATCAAGCGTAGTCACACCCGGCAGGAATTCTTTGCTTTTTTTATTTTCAATGTATGGAATACCGGCATTCTGGGTGACCAGACCGGAGATGGTTCCGGCACTGAATGGAGAAACAACGGCTCCCTGCAGCTGATCGCTCTGGGAAAAACTGATATTGTTTTTTGCAAGCTCGGTCATCTCAGGTGTGTAGTTGATGTCAAAGACTCCGCCGTTAGCCTGGTCCTGATTGGAGGATTCTGCGGATTCCATCACGATCCAGATGAGATTTCGTTTCTCTTCAGGAAAAACAAGATCCACATTTTCAGGGGCAACGTATTCGTTCTCAATGAATTTCGATTCCTGCATATGATTTGAAATATAAGTGGATACATGATAGGTATTCTCAAAATTAGAGAACAGCATGCAGTATCCAACGATCAGAAGAAGAGAGACAGGAAGGATCTTCATTTTAAACGGAAAGAGATTGATGAGTGTATATTTGCGGAAGATCTTCAGTTCTATATAGAGTCTCTTTTTAAGAGGAGCATAGAAGAGAAGAAGCGTTCCGGCCAGGCATAGAAGAGCCGGCAAAATCACTTTCAGAATAAAACTGATAAAGTATTCCGAATTGGCACCCCCTATAGGTCCGTTCATGGTAACCAGGATTTCCTCGATGGTGATATTGGCATAATTCTTTTTGAGCCAGATCACAGTGAACAGGAGCAGATAGAAGATTGCCAGAGCGATCACCAGAAGGATGAGGGACAGCCGGTTTCGGATCAGATTTTGTATCTTTTTAAATGCTGGTTTCATAGATGATTCAGATCCTCTTTTCGTTTTCGCCGGCGGCCGGTTTTATTACCAGACGCATGCGGAACCAGTCTTTTGGAAGCTGAAGATAGATCAGCAGAAGCTTGCCGCCTATCAGAAGAATCATGAAGATAAAGGAGAGCCTTCCGGCCTGCTTCCAGAGTGACGGAATCTCATATCTTATGGTTACATCTCCAAAGTAGTCTGCAGGGATACGTACCACGGCTTTACCTTCATTGGTCTTGGATACAACAAGTGGTTTTCCATCTTTATTGTAAGCATTCAGATTCGGATAGTAGAAGAGCGGGAAGACCAGGCTGCTGCTGGCTGTTCCGTTCTGTACGGTCACGGTGCGGGATACAGCAGTTTCCCTTTTCAGCTTAACGGTAAGGGCATCTGTTTCCGGAATGTAGCCGGTATCCAGAATCGTTGACAGACGACCCTCCACAGGGAGGAACTGACTGTTCAGAACGTTATCCGATAAGATGTTCTCTTTGCCGGTATATGTAAGCGGAACAGAATAGGTTTCGTATACAGTGGCATAATATCCAAGACTGCCAAGACCGGCAATCACAAGGAATGCGGTCAGCAGAAGGGAGATCATGCGGTTCTTATCCTGACGGAGCAGAGCGTAGGCTGTGCCAAAAAGCAATACCAGAGCGCAGCAGAGCGGTCCAAGGAAGCTTGCAGG